>CAYHEN010000005.1:13187-38313 GCA_964355745.1 Candidatus Woesearchaeota archaeon | reverse complement strand
CTGCCACCAATTTCCTGCTTCAATAATTTTTTTGACTTCATCCCCCTTTGCTCCTATTTTTTCCATAATCTCCTTGATAGGAACATTTCCCATGCCCATTGGAAGTTCTGTATGTTCTAATCCAAAATTATCTGAGAGATGAACATGCTTAACGAGTTTGGCAACTTTTTCTGATTCCTTAACAATATCTTCTTTTTCATAACCATATTTTCTCAACATGTTTATATGTCCTACGTCCCAAGTAACTCCGATAAGTTTTGTAGCAACTTCTCTCGCCTGGTTTTCATCAATTCCCTCTTTCTTTGCTTTCTCAACAAATTTTTCTCTTGCTTTTTCAACAACATCTCTTAATTCTTCTCCTGTGCTGAATGCTCCTCCAGCAGGAGGATTTTCTATGCTTATTATTGGAGTTTTATTTACATCTCTGTTTCCAACATTTTTGTCAGTGAATGCCTTGAAAGCAACATTAGCGAAAGTTTCAACGGTTTTTTCTTTTGAGAATTCGTTTAAATTCTTGTATAATTGCGGAGCAGGCAATTTTTTCAGGGTTTCAATTCCATTGTCAATAATGTCCTTCATGAGAATTACACTTTCACTGCTCTTTGGATTTTCCTTTATTTTTCTCGCTTTTGCTTCAACTTGTTTGTAAAATTCTGCTATGTTTTCTTTATCGTTTTCAGAAGCATTATTATAAGCAGAATCAAAGAGCTGTTTCAATTCATTGTAAGAACTGTTCAAGAAAGTTGTTCCTCTATTATAAGCAGAACGCATTGCTCTTTCTTGCGGTGTCCAATCTTTTGCTGCCCTTTTTTCCATTTCTGAAAGGACATTCGTAATAGCAGATTTTTCAATTGCTTCTCCCCCTATTCCTGCATAATATTCCATTTGTCTTAATTGATTGTTCCATTGTTCTTCGTTTACTCTTCTCAATTCTTTTTGAATACTTCTTTTTCCTTCATCTCCAGGAAATTTGCTTTCTTTCAGAGGAATTTTTGCAATTGAGCCAGATTCTGTATTAATAACAAGGGTTTCTTCTATTTCTTTTCCCTTTGGAGGAATTTCTCCTGGAAGCATTACAGAGGAATGGAAAGTCACAGGAACATTTCCTTTTGGACTTATTTGATAACTCCTCTCTACTGCAGAGAACATCTGTCTCTCTGCTGCTTCCCTGTTTGCATTTGAAAATCCTTCTCTTGTCAAGCCAGACGGCTCGATAATTGGGCCATGAACAGAAATATCAACTCCTGTTAGTTTAGCAAGTTGATTTATCCCTTTTAATTCTCTATTCGGAATTGATTCAAAAACTTCAGGAGAAACTGCAGAAATCTCTATATTTTTTGCACCAACATTTAATTTTGTCGAAGCATCCTGAACAATATTTGCTGTTCTTGGGTCTGTTGTCATGCCCAATGTTGCAGGATTTATCCTGTAATTAGTAAAAATATCTCCGTACTGCGGTTTGAGAGAAGAATATCCTCCCTGATATATATCACTTATTTTATAATCCCTTTTTTCTGGCATTTTTATTGAAATAAAGTAGTAAAATTAATTTATTAATTTATCTGAGTTTTGCTCTCTTATATTTCTTCTGCTGTTCCTCAAATGGAAGTCTTGTTTCTTCTTCTATGAAACCAATCTCGTCTAATTGCGGCTCATTAGTTTGGTTGCCCCAAACATTTTCCGGCTGTTTTAAAAATTCCCTTCTTATCTCTGGTGAGAATTCTCTTCTTGTTAATACAGGAGGAACAAAATTTGTTTCGTATTTTTTCTCTTCATCTTCTTCTTTATTTCTTGCAAAGCTATAATTCGGCTCGTTTATTGGAGAATAATTTATCCTAACTTCTTCTCTCGCTTCTTCTTGCTGATTAGTAAATTCTTGTATTGGTGCTGGTTCTTGCCTTTGAATAATTCTTTCAAGAACAGGAGATTTAATCTCTGTAGAGATTGGAATTTGCCTTATTGACTCTTCAAAAAAATCTTCCTTAATTTGACTCGCAAGAGGCGGATTAGCTAAAGGCTCTGCGCTTTGTCCTATTTTCTTTTCTGCCTGCTCGATTTCTTCTTCTAATTTTGTTTCTTTACGTTTTTCGTCAGAAAAATGTTTACTTCCTGCGATTTTTTCCTCTTCAGATTTTTTCGTTTCTTTCTTTTGTTTTTTAGAACTCGTTTTCTTTTTTGTCATTAAGTATAACTTGGCATTCCATGAGATCTTTTGTATACATCAAATATATCAAAAACTCTGGATTTTATATTCTCTGCAACTAAAGGACGCAGATGATTTTTTTCAATCCAGTTATCTGAAGCAACAATTATTTCTTTTGGTTTTTCTTCTCTTCCTTTTTTAGGAGAAGGTTTTCCTTTCTCTGGAGTTTCGTATTTTCCGATTAATGCAAAAAATGGATTTGATTCATCTTTAATTCCTGTTTTCTTTTCTTCCTCTGATTTTTCCTCAAGGAAAAAATTGATTTCCTCTTCCAATTGTCCAAGGCTCTCTGTGCTTGCTCCTTCAATTAAATTCAGGACATCATTTATCTCTGATTTTTTTAATTCTTCCTCTAACTTTGCTAATTCATCGTCATTTAATGCATATGCCTTGAATGTCACTTCTGCTCTTCCTCCAAAGGTATAATGCGCCTGTTGGCTTACTCTCTGAGGAATTCCTCTGAATGTAAAATCAACAAGAATACAGCCATAATAATTTCTTTTTATCTTTTTCAGAAATTTTTGTTTTGAAAATTCTTTTGGAAGATTTCCCTTCACAGCTTCATCAGCAATGTCGAGTTTGCTCTTGCCTAATAGAGTCAATTCAAGCATAATAGTATTGAAGGTTTTTACTAATACAGGCTCTCTTGACTTTTCTTTTGCTTCTAAATCCGCTGCTGCTTTTAGGTAAGGCTTCACCCATCTGGAATAGAGTTTCAGACTGTTAACCTGACTTTTTAGATAAGTTTTTTCTAGCTCGTATCTTTTCTTTAGCTCTTTTTCTGATTCCCTCAGCCAGATGTTAAACTCCTGTATCCTTGGCTTGAGAATTCTTTTTACTCTGTCATTCAAATCCAACTTATTAACATCTTTCTCATCTTTTGATATCAGGAAAGCGTCAATTAGGGTTTGATATCCTCCCTGCCCTAAAGCCATTGCTTTAATGCTCGAGTTTCCTTTTGCAATATCGACTTTGTCCATCCATATCTGCTTTAATGATAGAACAGAGCTTTCCTGTTCTTCTTTCTTTTTTGATTTCAATAAATCATAATGCTGTAGCCTTATCTTGAATTCTTTTAAATCATAGATGATATTTAACACGCTTCTTAAGACAGTATTAACATCGCCTAAAATCTTTGTTGCTTGCTGCTGCATTATTGTTGCCCTCTGTCCTAATTCTGCAAAGTGTCCGCTTCCAGGAGTAGAACTGAAATTATCAATCAGCTTTTCCGGAGCTAGGTTAAAATCATTCATCAAATCCAGAATAAAAAAATAAATCGGCTCGAGGGTTTCTGTTGAAGAATCGTATACGATTGTATGAACAGCTTCTGGGACTGTGCTAAGTTTACCCCTCTCTTTTTGTTTAATTCTTTTTTTGTAATAAGGGCTTACCTCTTCTATTATCTGGGAGATAGATTTGACTTCTGCCATTTATTAGATAAACATATCCAGTTTAAAAAATGTTTCCATTCAAATCGTATAATTTAAAAACAAATAAGCCCTTTGTAAATCATGGGTTTATTTGGAAAGAAAAAAGATAAAGTGGTGGATTGGAGCGAGAAATATAAATTGCAGGAGAAAAGATTAGCAGAAACTGCTAAACAAGAGGGTTCTTCAAATCTTGGTTTTTTGGGAAGTTTGGCTTCAAGTTCAGCTTCTGATTCTTCTTCAAATGATTATTCTTCTAATAGCGGAGAGGAAAAAAAGAATAAACTATCTAAAAGGCTTTTGGAAATGACAAACCGGATGGAAGATTTATCCAATCAAATTTATCACCTTAAACAGAGAGTTGAACTTTTGGAGAAAAAATTAAAGATTAGTTTTGGATAGCGAGTCCATAACTTTTATTAATCTCTTTTCTTTTTAATCTGCATGAAAGACTTTGAAAAAAAGGCAAGAGCATATGCCTTAAAAAATGCATTGGCTCATGAAGGAAAAGCAATGCAATCTCCTGTAATTTCTTCTTTATTTAATGAAGGATTGAAAAAAGAGGAAGTAGGGAAATATGCTAAAGATATTGTAAAAATTATTTCAGAAGTTAATTCTCTTTCTCCTGAAGAACAGGAAAAAGAATTCAAGAAACTCGAGAAAGAAACAAGCCATAGAGAAGTGAGGGAGGGATTAGAAGAGCTGCCCAATGCTAAGAAAGGAGTTGTTATGAGATTTGCTCCTTCGCCATCAGGTCCATATCACATTGGACATGCAATGACTGCCTGCATTTCTTTTTTATATGTAAAAAAATACAAAGGGAAATTCTATGTGAGAATTGAAGATACAAATCCTGAAAACATTTATCCAAAAGCTTACAAAATGATTAAAGAAGAATCTGACTGGCTTTTTGACAAAAAGGCAAAAATAATTATTCAGTCAGAGAGAATGGAAATTTATTATAAATATATAGAGAAATTGATTAATAAAAAGGCTGTTTATGTCTGCACCTGTTCGCAAGAAAGGTTCAAGGAATTTATTGAGAAGAAAAAAGATTGTCCTTGCAGAAAAAATAGTTTGAAAGAGAATATGGAAAGATGGAAAAAAATGCTGGATAAAAATGGTTTCAGAGAAGGAGAAGCTGTTTTGAGATTTAAATCAGACATGAAACACAAAAATCCTGCAATGAGAGACTTTCCTTTAGCAAGAATAAACTTGACAAAACATCCCTTGCAGGGAAACAAATACCGTGTCTGGCCATTGATGAACCTTGCTGTTGGTGTAGATGATATTGAAATGAAAATGACGCACATAATAAGGGCAAAAGACCACAGGGATAATGCAGAGAGGCAGAGAATGATTTTTGCTGTTTTGAAAAAGAAATTTCCATGGACAGCATTTTTGGGAAGAATTCATTTCAAAGACATGGAACTTTCAACAACAAAAATGCGGCAGGCAATAGAAAAAAAAGAATACAGGGGGTGGGACGACAAACGGCTTCCTACTATTGCTTCTCTGAAAAAGCAGGGATACAAACCAAGTGCATTCTGGAAATTCTCTGAACAAGTTGGTTTGTCAGAAAACGACAAGGTTATGGACAGAGAAGAATATCTCAGATTACTGGATAATTTCAACAAATAAAGTTATAATTAATCTGTGATTTTGAGAATTTAATGTTATATCAATGTTTTTTTCTTTATTAACGATTATATTCATCTTTGCGAGTTTATTACGAGCAAAACAATTTATAATAAAATAAAGAAATGTTTTTAAACTGAAATTTACTATTAATATTAATTCAAAGAGGTTAAGATGTTTGGGGATAAAAGAGCATTGTCTACAATTGTCGTTACTTTAATTATAATTTTGATATCTTTAGTTGGGGTTGGAATTGTGTGGGCTGTTGTCAGGAACCTAATCAGCGGAGGAACCCAAGAAATTGAAGTTACTGCAAAATGTTTGAACACTAATGTAGAAGCTACAAAAGTAAATTGCAGTAATTCAGGAGTTAGTGTAATGTGTGATGCTCAGTTGATAAGAAGCGGAACAGGAAGCGATGTTATTGGCGGAGTTAAATTAGTATTCAAAAATTCTACAAGCGGAGCGACTTCGAATTCGATAAGTCTAAATGGAAATATAGAACCATCAGTGGGAAAGAAACAAACAGGAATAAACACGACTGTCCTGGATACAGAAGGAGTAAATGTTTTAGAAGTCACTACTTTCTTTAAGGATTCGTCAGGAAATGATCAGATTTGTCCGCAGACAAATAGTTTCAGTAATTTTTCTTAATCACATAAACTTCATCATTTTTTCTTACTAGCTTTGAAACAGATATTCCTATTTCCTGCCCTCTTTCTGCTTTCTTAATTGGTTTCCTATTGATTTGAATAGAATCAATTTTTTCTTTTACCAGCCCTGTTGTCTTTCCAATTATTATAATTTCATCTCCTAATTTTAATTCAGAAACGAGCTTAACAGCAGCAATGCGGATATTAGGAAAATAATGCGTGACTTTGCCTACAAAGTGCTTTTTTTCTTGAGAGGCATTGTGTTCTATATTCGCGAAGTCATCTGCAGTTGGAAGTTTGATGTAAAAACCAGAAGAATATCCTTTGTTATAAATTCTTTCTAACTCCTTAGTCCCTGAAGCAATTTCTTCTTTGCTTAATTTTTTGTCAAGGGCTTTTCTGTAAATTCTGACAACAGTATCAACATATCTTGCATCTCTATTCCTTCCTTCTACCTTGAAAGCTTTTACTCCTGATTGCTTCATTTTTTCAATAAACGGAAGAGTGCACAAGTCTTTTGCAGAGAGAATTCTTGAGTTTTCAATTTTCAATTCGTTTCCTTCATCATCTTTTATAGTATAAGTCCTTCGACAAGGGTGAAGGCATTCTCCACGGTTTGCAGACTTGTTGAAAAGAAATTGGCTTGTAAAACATCTTCCTGAAATTGCAACGCACATTGCTCCATGAACAAAACATTCAACATCAATTACTTTTGAAATTTCTTTAATCTGTTTTAAATTCAGCTCTCTTGCTAAAATAATCCTCTTTGCCCCTAATTTCTTGTAGAATTTTGCTGCTTCAACATTTGCAACAGAAGCCTGAGTTGAAATGAAGAATGGAATCTTATACTTTCTGCATAATTGAATCACAGAAGCATCCCAACAGATTATTGCGTCTACTTTTCCTTTGACTTTTTTTATTGTTTCTTCTATTTGCTTTAATTCTGAATTGTAAATTATTGTATTTAGGGTTAGATACCTCTTAACGCGAGGACACCAATGGTTTCCTTCGCTTAATCTTCCTTTGAATTTGCAAATCTTTTTCTTGCAGATTTGCTCTATCAGGTTTAAATCCTTTATTGTGAAGTTTCCTGCATTTTGCCTCATTGAGAATTCTTTCAAGCCAAAATATACCGCATCTGCTCCTGCATTCACTGCTGCAGAGAGCATAGAGAAGTCTCCTGCTGGTGCTAAAAGTTCATATTTGTGTTTCATTTAATCTAAATATCTTTGATGGTTATTAAAGAATTCTAAAAGCAAATCTGCATAAAGAACTAAATCTTGTTTTTGAATATCTTCTGCTTTCATCCATCTGTAATCTGAGTGTTCTGGAGAAAGTTTTACATTCATTGAAGCAACATCAATTAAATAAACATCACAGGTGCTTTCATATTTTTTATCTGCCTTTCTTAAAGTAGGCAATTGTTTAACAACTCTGAATTCTAAACCAGTTTCTTCTTTTACTTCTCTTGTTATTGCTTGCTTAGAAGTTTCTCCTCTTTCAACTAAACCTCCAACAAACTCCCATTTTCCAATATTTTCAGGAAAGAATTTATCTTTTGCTTTTTGCATTAAGAGATATCTGGTTGAATGCTCTTTGTTTCTATTGCCATGCACGAATTTTTGGGTCCAGGCAAAAGAACTTCTGTATCTAACAATTGCCTTGACTAATCCGATTTTTGGCATATTTTTATCATATAGTCAAAATTTAAAAACCTTCCTTATTTTAGATTTTCATGACAGCTGAAATGTCTTACTGTATTCATCACTAGGAATGATTTCTTTAGCTGCGCATTTCTTGACAAGATTTTTATACCTTTTTCTCTTAAATTAAATTATGGCGGTTGTAGTTCAGTGGCAGAACGTGCGACTGTGGCTCGCATAACGGGAGTTCGATTCTCCCCTTCCGCCCTTTTTGAGTTGAGAATCGAAAGGGGGTGATATGATAAAAATAAGAAAAGCTACTATAAAAGATATAGAAAAATTAGTTAGTTTAGATAGAGAAGCGAATAAAGAAATTAAATGGTGGGCTTTGATGAAACGTTCAGAGTTCTTTAGTTTAATTAAAAAGAAGTTAGTCTATGTAGCAGAAGAAAATAAAAATATTGTAGGGTATATTAATGGGGAAATAACAGATAAACAATTAATTCTTGATAACATTTATGTAAAAAAGGAATTCAGAAACAAAGGGGTAGCGAAGAAATTAATTAATAAACTTCTTTTAGATATAAAAAGATTAAAATTCAAAGATATTCGGATAGATTGCCCAGAAAGATTAAGAAAGTTTTATAAAAAATTTGGATTTAAAACAACTGCATTAATAATGAAAAGGAGATTAAGGAAATGAATATATTATTTGTATGTAGATATAATAGATTTAGAAGCAGGATTGCACTGGCTTATTTTAATAAAATTAATAAAAATAAAAATATCAAAGCAAAAAGCGTTGGATTAATTAAAGGGCAGCCATTAAGTCCATTTACAATAGGAATTGCTAAAGAGTTTGGTTTGGATATCAAGGGAAAAGTACAAGGATTAAGTTCCAAGTTAATGGCTTGGCAAAATCTAACTGTTGTTGTTGCGAACGACGTTCCTCCACAAGTATTTGATAAAAATAAAAAATATGGAAAGAAAGTAATTATTTGGGACATCAAGGATGTTGCTGGAAGGGATGAATATACTATTAAGAAAATAATTAAATCTATAATGAGTAGAGTTGATATATTAAATAAGATACTGGAGAATAAAAAATGACAGAATTAGTCAAGGGATTCAGGGACTTTACAGGAGAAGAAGCAGAGAAAAGACAGAAAATAAAAGGCATCTTAGCCGAGACTTTCAAGAAATACGGGTTTGAGCTTGCAGAGACTCCTATAATAGAAACAGAGAAATTCGTGAGAGGAGAAAATGCGAGAGACGAAGCTGTCAGCGATGTTTACAAACTTAAAGACAAGGGGGAGAGAGAACTGGCTTTGAGATATGAATTCACATTTCAATTAAAAAGAATTTCTAAAAACCAGAAACTTCCCTACAAGAGATTTCAGATTGGAGAAGTTTTTCGAGATGAGCCGACTTCTTCAGCGAGATTTAGGCAGTTTACTCAATGCGATATCGATGTTATAGGAAGCAGTGTTAAGGACGAGGCAGAAATTCTCGCAATTGCAGAAGAGGGTTTGGAAAATCTTGGAATCAGGGGAATAATTTATGTTGGAAACAGGAAATTGATTAATGAAATTCTTGAAAGCGAAGGAATGAAAAACAAGCAGCAGATTCTTAGAGAAATTGATAAGCTTGACAAATTAGGCGAAAAAGAAGTTAAAATGAATTTAAAGAAACTCAGAGCAGAAAAATTGATTAATATTTTCAAGCAGCCAGAGAGTTTTTTCAAGAAATACAAGGCATATGAAGAAATATCTGAATTAAAGAAATTCTGCAAGTATTACGATTTGAAAATAAATTTTCTTCCAAGCTTAGTGAGAGGATTAAGTTATTACAATGGAAATGTTTTTGAGATAAAAAGCAAAGAAAAAGAAATCAAAGAAACAATTTGTGCAGGAGGAAGTTATCTCATCAATGGCGTGCAATGTAGTGGAATTTCTTTTGGCGTGGATCGGCTAATGCTGATTGCAGGTGTAGAAAGAAACAGAAACAAGATGCTTGTGTTGTCTATTGGAGAAGACGAAAAGGCGATTGGCGTGGCAAAGAGGCTGAGAGAAAAAGGAGAAAACGTCACAATGTTTTACGGCAAGCCAAGCAGGGCTTTAGAATACGCAAATTCGTATGGAATTGACAAAGTTATATTTGTGGGTAAAGAGGAAATTAAGAAAGGAAAAATCAAGATAAAGGATATGGTGAGTGGGAAAGAAACTATGCAGAAACTCTAATTTCCCTTCTCCACCCATTCTCACTTTAATGACAACCGAAACATTTATATTTGTGTGCGTGTGTATGTATATGTACCAATTGCTAGGGCGTTCGTCTGGTAAAGCTTATGCTGAATCCAGGGGGGCAAACTAGGGCAGCGACACTCTTGTAGTGCCCTTTGGTACTTTATTTTTTTAAAAATTTTTCAATTTCTTCTAATTTAATTTTTACATATGTTTTCATCTTGTTTTTATTATCTTTTCTCATAAGATAAGCATAATGATGAGCATTCGAATTTTCATCAAGTTTCATAAAATAAATTTTATTAATATTTAAACTCAATAATTTACTAAGAAAGAATCTTAAATTCTCTTTTATATCAGTCTCTCTTCCTTGGAAATCTCTACATATATTTAATGATATTTCTTCATTAATTTTAATAGATTTAAATAAATAATAGATAATAATTGAATAAATTCGTACTTTAAGTAACGCCTTTCCTTTTTGAGATTTTACATATTTATATAATCCTTGTCCATATCTTGAACTTAATATCTTAATAAATCCCTCATTAAATTTGAATCCTTTAATTAGCCCATTCCTGTCTGCTATACAAATAGTATAATTCTTGCTTAGTAAATCCTCTCCAGAAATATCAATCTCAAATTCCATAAAAAATGAAATATCTTCTTATTTTTAAACGTATATAAACAAATTATATAATTTTAATCTCTCTCCTCCACCCATTCTCACTTTCTCTAACATCTTTAAAACTCTTGACTTTCAATTCGTGTTTGAATAAAGGGCAATTAAGAACAAAGGTTTCAAACTCACCGCCTTCGCCAGCAGCATGTATTTTGTATTTGTCTTTTAATTTTATCACATCTTCTATAAATTTCTTATCTATCTGTTTTCCAAGCCAAGACTTATTCAATGGATATGCGAAAACACCTATTATCATTATCTTAAAATTATTATCAATTAATTCTTGCAAATATTCAATTTCGTTCTTGTGCCAGAGAGGATTGAAGCACTTCAAATTTAAATTATCACAGATTTTTTGAATTCTGCTTGCCTGATATTCAGAGTGAAGAGCTCCTGTGACAAGAGTATCAAAGCCGAAACGAGATTTTGCCTTTTTTATGGCTCTCTCCAAATCCTTTAATTCCAATTCTTTCTCGCCTTTTGTTTTGCTTGTTAGCAAAGGAATACTCATAACCTCTGCCTGTTTCTTAACTTGTTCAATTGATGGGGTGTGAAACATGTAACTCGCTTTGTTTTGGGAAAAAAGGGAAATTAAACAAGTTAATTCATATCCTTTTTTCTTTGCTAAATATGCTGCATAGGTAGAATCTTTTCCTCCTGAAAATAAAACACAGGCTTTCATATCAAAATTAAAAATTATGGGTTATTAAATTATACGCTCGCAGATTAATAGATTAAGTAATGAAGGAAATGTTTTGAAATGTAGATTATGTTAAACAAACGCGCTTGAGTTTTATCACTAACTAATCTTAAATATTAAAATCTTAAAGATTAGAATCAGGAAGGTCACAAGCAGCCCTTATTAATTGCTGGGGGTGAGCTTTTCTATAAAGAAGTGCGCCTTGAAAAGTTGGGAAAAGATATTCTTTTTGATGATAAACAAATCCTCTTGAACGCAGATGTGCAATATCTTTTGATAAATTTTCAAGAGGGTAATTGGAGTTACCGCATAATTTTTCTATAATCTCGTGTTGTGTGTAATCTGTAAGGTTAGCATTCCACAAATCAACCATAGTCTCTAATACAAAAAATTCTGTCTCTGATAACAAAGCTCGTTTTATCGTCCCTTGTCTTATTCTTTTTTCTTGTTCTGTTTTTCTCTCTCTTAATCTGCTTAACAATCCAATCATAAATATTTATAGAAATTTTCATTTATATAAATTGTTGTAGCAGTTGGCAATTATAAATGAATCAGATTTCAAATTCTATTACTTCCAATCCTCTTTTCTCATTCGAATTCCTTCAAGACTTTCTTCCAATATATTTCTTAAAGCAGAAAATACTTTTCTTTCAATATTAGACATCAAATCAAAATCTTCTCTGCTTAAAATAAGTCGCCTTAAACTCCCCTCTTTAATGAATATGCCTAAAAGCTGTCTTCTTGAATTGTAACCAAAAGAAGGCTTGTTTCTGTTAAATGCTACTATTTCTCTGGGGGTAGCCCATTCTTTATATATTAAATCTCTTTTGACTTCTTCCAAGATATGTGGTTCTCTTGCTTTTAAAAAAGCATAATCTTCTTCTGAAACGTCCCTGAATAAATATGGGTGATGATTGTTTTTCATAATCAAAATAGATAAATGGAGTTATTTAAATTTATTCTTTCTTCTTTTTCTTTTTTCTTGTGTTATCTTCTTTATTATCTATCTCTTCTTCTACATCTTCTTCTATATATTTTTCAAATTCTTCATCACTCATCTCACTTTCTGTTTCTTCAAGTTCACTCTTCAAATCAGCAAAAGGATCAGGGTTATGTTTGAGAAAAGTTTCTTTAAGCCAGATATAAATTTCTTCAAATGGCTTTTCCTGTTCAAGCCAGACTTTTTTCTGTTCTTCCAGATATAGCAATGGAAGAAAAGAGATTATTTTTTCTTCTTTGCTGTTATTGACAAATTCACTATAGGAAATTTTGTTTTTTTCTTTGTTAGTCTTGAATTTGTCTGTCAAATTCCTGTAAACTTCTATTATCTTGTCTTTTATGCTGAATTTTCTTTTTGGAAGAGAGAAAGCAGTTTCTCTGAAAGCGTCTTTTGTTACTATTTCTCTTTTTATTCTCCTATTCTCTGTTATTATTGCTTTGTTTAACGAGTCCATAAGCTCCTGCAAGGTTACTTTTCTGAATCTCGGAAGAGGGCTTCGTGGAATTAATTCAGGAATATTTTCATCTAATTCTATTCTTTCAAGAGAATATTTTGGTTGTTCTTTCTTGCCAAAAAGTATGTCATCAATACTTTTTATGTATTCATTAAGGAGAATCTCGGATTTTATTCGCAAAAGCAAAGAAGCAGCAAGGAGAACTTTACTGGAAACAAAAAAATCTGCTTCTTCAATAGTGCTTATCTTCTCCAAATATCTGTCAGAAAGGATAATTATGTCAATGTCCCACGGGTCTAATTGCTCTGTGTTTATCAAATCGTAAATAATTTCCTGCCACCCAAACTCTCTATTGAATAATAAATCGTGAATTTGCTCCTGTTTCACAGAATTTTTTTGCTCTTTTTCTGGTTTTTCCATGATTTATAGAAGGAAAAAGGTTTTATAATTGTTTGTAGTGCCTAAAGATATCTCTCGTAGTGGTTAATAATCTATATCGTAGTGCCTAAGTGGTTTATTTTTTGAGAAAGAATTCACTACTTTATTGTTTACAATGCTTGTCATTTTCTAAGGGTAACATTATAGAAACATTTAAATAGTAAATAGCACTCTAATTCTTATCACCTCTTTTTCCCCAGGAGAGGCTTCAGGTTATCTTTTTGATCAACTTGAAGAACCTCCTAGGGTTTGTATCAAACCCAAGGGATTTCGAATGACTATTGACTATTATTAATCCGGTCTAAAATCCGGCACTGTTATTAGTTATAATCATCATATTCTCTGCTTATCTTTTATCTTTAATACTTAATATTTAAATATTCGTTTAGTTAAGAATTCATATGAAATACACGGATTCAAGAAGAAATGCTTTAAGAGAAGGATTGTATAGAGATAAAGACGACAGATTATATTTCTTGTATCTTCATAAGAAGAGAAGTATATGGAAGTGTGAAACCCCTACATTTATCGGAGAATTTGATTTTCCACTGCATTTATCTAAAAACCTTGAACCGGTTGATGAACGAGAGGTTAAACGTTTTATAGAATCCGCAAGGTTTCTTGAAAAAATATTAAGAAATAGAAAATAGGAGAAATACGCCCTATTTAATATAATGTTTATTCTGCAATTATATTTTTAAAGAGTTTTATAATAAACATTTTATGGCAGAAGCTCTCTTTCCAGTTTATGAAATAAGATATGAAACTCTTTTTGATGCTTATCCTTGGGCTGTTGTTTCAGCATCAAGCACGGATGGGGCTATGTCTTTATTAGAAAAGCGTTTGAGAGAAAATATCCCTAGAGATTTGAGTGATATTGGTTTTAAAATGTGTGCAATTGTGAAAAATGGAGCTAATTGTGATCAACAAATGGTTTTGTATCCATTAAAAAAACAGGATTAGTTTTATTTCTTCCCTACAAATTCACTATAATGGCACTTACCGCAATAAACTCTGTCTTTTGTACTCATCAAAAAAACACCTGCTCCACAACGAGGGCATGATTTTTCTCTTATGATTTTGCTTCCCTCTATTTTATATTTTGTATATTTCTTGCTGGTAGGCTTGTTCTTATGCGGTTTCTTTCCTTTTTTTTCTCCTTTTTTGGCCATTGTAATTATTCAGATTTTTTCTCCTCTGTTTTATTTTCTGTTACTTTCTTCTCTTTCTTTGATTTCGGCTCTATCTTATCTTTGTCTTCTTTTGAATGATAAATGTTTGCAGTTATTGTAAAGTTAGTTGAACCAAATCTTCCTTTTATTTTCTTGACTTTCACGTTTTCATGGTTTGTTGAAAATTCTTTTGCAATAAATTCTTCTGTCTCCTGCATCTTAGGGGCTACATTTGCTTCTATACTCACCTCTATCTCTTTTCTATTGAAGAGAGGATTTTCTCTTTGCTTTAATATCTTTAAGTTTTTCATTTAGAATTATCTTGTTTTAATTGCGAAATTTCCTTTGTCTTTTAATTTTAACTTAGGAGCAATCTCTGACTTTTCAGGATTTAACAAGATTATTCTTCCCTTGAAATTTTCAGTAGATTCTCTCCAATCACATTTTGGACACTTCTCCCCTTCATATATCGTGTTGCATATTTTGCATGCTTTTGCTTTTGTCATTTTATTTCTTTTTCTTCTTTCCCCCCTTTGTTCCCTTGGATTCTTTTTCTTCGTCTTTAAGTGCTTTTTGTTCAGCTTTAATTTTTTTTACTTCATCTTCATTAATCCATTCTAATTTTCCCAAGCCAGGCTGTCGCATTGTCAAGCCAATTTTCAATTCTCCACCTTTGTGAGAAATTGCAACAACTCTTGCTAAACATAAATCCCCTGATTTTAAACTTCTCTTTGAGGCTTTTCCTAAAAGAGTATTTGACTTGCTAAAGCTGACATAGTCGTCCATTGTCTGCGAGATATGAATCATCCCTTTCATAACTCCTAAATCTATGAATGCTCCGAAACTCGTTATCTCTGAGACAATTGCATAAGTTAATTCCTGCAATTCGGGTTTCCAAACAAGCAATTTAAATCTTGAACGATAATAAGTAGCGCCGTCTCCAGGAATTATCACTCCTTCGCCAACCTCAAGAACATCTATTATTGCTATAACTCTTCCGATTTCCTTTTCATAATAATCTGCGTAGGTTTCTTTGAGCTGCTGTTCGACAGACTCTATGGTAGGCAAACCAAATAATTTCGGTTCTACTCGAATATAATCCTCTACTTCAACTAAATAGAACATTTTATCAAATTTTAGAACAAAAATTGGTTTAAAAAGGTTACTTATTGAGAATACAAATTCTTTTAAAGAAGAATTAAATAAAAAATTTATGAGTGAAGGAACAACAACTGGTGGAAAAAGAAAAATTTCTATTGGATTCATACATCCACAAGAACTGGAAGGAGATACTATTTATGTTAAATTAAAAAAGATTGAGCAATCAGTTCATGCAGAAGCGATTTCCAAGGTTCTTTTTAATTGCCCCGATTATTCTATTGGGGATGGTAATTACTCTTTTCAAAGTGATAATGTATCTAATTTTGTTGGGAGTTTAGCTGGTTATTATGATATAGATTATAAAGTATTTTTGGGGGGTTTGGAACGAGAAAATAATGCAGAAATTTCTACAGAAAGGTGTCTGGAAGACGGATTGGAATTATCGCGTTTGTTTGGTGAATGTTTGGAGATTAGGATAGGTTAATTTTTTAAATTACTTCCAGTTCTTTTTCTCCTCTTATAACAAGATTTGGATTTTTTGTCTTGTTTTTTATCTGCCTATCTAAAGTTGCAACTATGTAATTTGGATTATCATTAGCAAGCTTTAGTATCCCATTGTCAACATTCTTGTTATACAAATCAACTCTCCTGAATTCCTGGTTTTCCAAAATAACTAATGCGAGTTTTGCTTCTTGTTTTAAGTTCCCCCTCCCCTGTCTTGAAAATTTCCTGATTTCATCTATTACTTGAATAGGAATAATAATCTTCATTCCCATTAAGGGAATATCTGTAAAAAAATCTATTTTCTTTCTCACACAAGAAAGAATAAAATTTGTATCTAACATTGCGTATTTCATTTTACTACCCCCTTAATAGAGATTTAGTATATAAAAACTTAACATTTATTAATCATAATTTCTTATTTCAATTATGCAGGAAAAAGAGAATGTGCTGAGAATTCTTCAGGAAGCAAGGGTAGCTATCAGAGATAATAATTCATTGAAACTAAAAGAGTTGAGCAACCAGACTATTCACACTGCTTCAATAGCACAAGATGCAGACAATATCGCTGTTGCTGTTGCTGTTTATTCCTTAAGCAAGATAATTGAGAGGAAAGAATATAGAAATTTTCCGAGCTGGAAAGATTTCTACAAAACAATTACGCTATGTATTGATAATTCCATAAATGCAATAAAGAAAAATGATGACAAGAAACTCAAGGATAGTTTAACTTTAATTAGGAAGTCAGTTTCAAAGCTTTCCGGAAAACTGAAAAGTTATATTCAGGATGTTTTCAGGAAAGCAGAGATTAACAAAGCTTCCAAGATTTATGAACACGGAATTTCCATGGAAAAAACAGCGAGCTTGCTTGGGATTACTATGTTTGAACTTGCGAGTTATGCAGGACAAAAGCCAGATGATAGTGTATCTCTGACAAAAACAATAGATGTCAAATCAAGAATTAAAACTGCAATGGAGATGTTCAAATGAAAGTTAAAATAAGAAAGGCAACATTAAAAGATGCACAAAAAATATTGAAATTATTAAATGAAAGTAATAATCTAAGAGGGAATGATAGAGAGTATTATGAACTCCAAGACGTTAAGGATTATATCAATAATAAACTAAATAAAATATTTGTTTACGAATTAGATAAGAAGATTGTAGGGGTTTTTATTTCACAGTTTTGGAAAACATATGTATACTTATATTTAATTGCAGTAGACAGTAGATACCAAGGAAAAGGGATAGGAAAAGATTTATTTAATTTTTTAGAGAACTTAACAAGAAAATACCAGAGAGAGTTAATAGAAGTTGATACAGAGATAAATAATAAAAAGATGAAATCTTTATTAGAAGGCAGACAATATAAAAGGGGAAAAGAATTTTTATTTTATTCTAAGAGTATAAAATGAAAGCAATAATCTTTGATTCAAGCACCCTGATAAACTTCGCAATAAACGGCTTGTTGCAGGAGTTCAGGGAATTAAGAAAGTTATTTGATGGAAAATTTCTGATAACAAAAGAGATTGTCGGAGAAATCATAGATAAGCCGATGAAGATAAAAAGATTTGAGCTTGAAGCATTAAAACTCAAGGAATTGATTACAGACAAGGTTCTTGAGATGCCATCTTCATTGGGAATTGACGAGAATAAAATATCAAAAATGACTGCGGAAATAATGAATCTCGCTAATAACACTTTTTTCGGGCAGGGAAATGCGATGCACATTATTGATATAGGAGAATCCTCCTGTCTGGCTTTAAGCAAATTGCTGAATGAAAAAGAAATAAAGAATGTGATGTCTGTTGATGAAAGAACAACGAGGCTTTTGTGCGAAAAGCCAGAAAATCTTTTTGCAATATTCCAAAAGAAACTTCACACTGATTTAAAATTCAAAAAAGAAAACTTCAAATCTTTTGGAGGATTTAAGTTCATACGTTCTGCTGAATTGATATTTATTGCATATAAAAAAGGAATTGTCAAATTGAGAAATCACGGAAATGTTCTTGATGCTCTGCTTTATGCCATGAAGCTGAATGGATGCTCTATTTCTGATGAGGAAATTAATGAAATGAAGAGGTTGTAAGACGCTCTACTCATAATCTCGCTTTTATGGATTATATGCGAAATTGTTCGGCTTCGCCTCGTTTATAATAGTTGTTCATTCCATTCGCAAGAGTTAATTTAATTGTTAATAAAGAAACATGTTAAGATTATTTTACTAACTCTTTATATAAATTTGGAACTCGTAAGAGTGAGTCAAATATGGGCACGGAGGGAATCGAACCCCCATATGCTGCTCTGGAGGCAGCCAGTCTGCCATTAGCCTACGCACCCGAACGATGTTCACGAGTTTTCTAAATCGCCCCTGAAGCGAGTGAGTTCGTGAGTATATATTAATTAAAGAAATAACTGATTTTTAATACTTTTTATATATGATTTTTATCTTCTCATGTGATTTACTTTTTCAAGAATATCACTGCTTTTTTCTTCTCCAAAAATAGGCATCAATTCTTCCTTCTTTGCGCATAAAATTGTGTTCAGGTTTTTGAAATTCTTAATCAAAATGCCAATGTCTTTTTCAGATATTCCTGTCTTTTCCAAAACCCTGTGCCCTTTTGGAAAGATGTTTTCTGACTCGTCTGACAATCCCAAGCACTGCTTTATGTTGTCAATCTCCAGTAATTCATCGTAACTCAATACAGAGAGAATCTTTTTTGACTTTGCGAATCCAATTTTTGAATAATCTTTGATAACCTCATCAACATCTTTTTCCAATCTCTGCAGAATTTCCTTTAATCTTGCTTTTACTATTGTTCCTTCTGCTCCAAGTTCAATTATATATCCTTTTAATGTGTCAGATAATTTAAGGATAATCATACCCCTTTGAATAACTAAAATTGCCTTGGTTAATCTCGGCTTTTCTTTTAATTCTTCTTCGTCTAATTCATTTTTATTTTTCTCAAAAACCTCTTTGTGCTTTTCAAGAATCTGAAGAATTGAAGTTGCTCTTCTGATCATTTCGTTGGTGTCTCTCAAAACATATTTTATATTTTTGTAGAAGAGAGTTATCTCGTCTCTCCTTTGAGAAATTGCAATTACCATTGTGTTAGATTGTTTTGCTGTTCTTTCTGCTGCCTTATGCCTTGCCCCTGTTTCATTGGAAGGAATTGAATTGTTCGGAATAAGAAGAACATTAGCATGAAGGATTTTTTTCAGGTCTTTAGAAAGGATTATTGCTCCATCCATTTTTCCTAATTCAATAAGCCTCTGGGGGGTGAATCTTAAATTTATTTTAAACCCTCCTTCAAAAATATTTTCTACAAATTCATTGTGTGCGATAATCAATCCGCCTGTTTTTGCCTTTTGCATTCCATCAATTCCTGTTCTAAGAAAAGTTCCTGGTGCGATATTTTTTAGAATATCTGTAATTTCTTCTTTTTTTAATTCAGCTTTTCCTTCAACAAGCCTCGCCTGAATCTCTTTTTTTTCTTCTTCCATTATGTAAAATCTCCTGATTTTGTATCCGAGCGATTTTGCGTGTAATCCATAGTAGCAAAGTCGCGAGTTACAAGTTCATAAGAACTGAGGACTTTATAAAATATTATTGAATTCAAAAAACACATTAGTAGTGTTTAAATATCTTTATGTATTTTTACTAATGAAAAAAATTTAAAAATAAAACAGCACTTTTTACATAATTCAAAAGGTTTATGGAGCAAAATGGAGCAAAAAGAGGACATACCTTCCAAGAAAAAAGAGGTAACAACAGAAATAAAGACAGATATGAAAGCAGAAACTAAGACAGAAACTACTACTGTAGTCAAGACAGAAGTGAAGCAGTTGACTGAAAATGAGCTGAAGGAAATAACGAAAAAAATAAGCATAAAAGAGGGAGTTATCGCTAATTTTATGGATGGTGCAGGAAGCAGATACATAACTCCTTATGCTCTCGCTATTGGTGCGAATAACACACAGATTGGTTTATTGACGTCTATTCCATCGTTGTTAGGAAATCTTTCCCAACTTTTCACTTCAAAAACAATTGAAAAAACTTCAAGAAAAAAGATTATTGTATGGGGTGTTTTTCTTCAGGCATTGATGTGGTTACCAATGCTCGTTGCAGGATATTTGTTCTTTTACAAGGGATTAGATAAAGGAGCAAGCGCCAATCTTTTGATTGTCTTCTATACATTATTTATCATATTCGGAGCATTTTTGTCTCCTGCATGGAACTCCCTGATGAAAGAGATTGTAACAAAAGACAAGGGAAATTATTTCGGAAAAAGAAATAAAATATTTGGTGCAGTATCTCTTCTTGTATTTTTAGGAGCAGGCATTGTACTGAGTTATTTTGAAGGGGCGAATTTAGTTTTTATAGGATTTTCAATCTTGTTTGGGATTGCATTTTTTGCAAGATTAATTTCCTGCAAGCTTCTAACAAAATATTACGAGCCCAAATTAAAATTAGAAAAAGGATATTATTTCACAATCTGGCAGTTTATTAAAAGAATTCCCCAGAGCAATTTCGGAAAATTCACAGTCTTTATTTCTCTTATTTCTTTTGCTACAGCAATATCCTCTCCATTTTTTGCAGTTTATATGTTAAAGGATTTAAAATTCAATTATGGTATTTGGATGTTCGTCACTCTTTCCAGTTCATTAAGCACTTTTCTTTTCATACAGCTTTGGGGGAAGTTTTCAGACAAGTTCGGAAGTTTGAAAGTTCTTCAACTTACAGGAATTTTTGTTCCTCTTATTCCTTTTGCATGGTTTTTTAGTTCTGCAATAGCAGGAACGAGTCTTCCTATTTTAATCGTGTATCTTTTTATTGTGGAATTTTTGTCTGGGATTATATGGGCAGGCTTTAACTTATCGTCTGTAAATTTCATATATGACGCTGTTTCAAGAGAGAAATTTGCTGTCTGCATAGCTTATTACAATATATTCAATGGTGTTGGTGTTTTTATAGGGGCAACTCTTGGAGGAATTTTGTCTTCAATGAACTTTAATTTCTGGGGAATGAATCCTTTGCTTTTCATATTTGTATTGGGTGGTGTTGTGAGAATGGTTGTATATTTCTTCATGATGCCGATGGTAAAAGAGGTGAGGGAAGTTGAAGAGTATAAAGATGGAACAATCAAGAAAGAGATAAGAAAAATGCTTATACTTCCAATTTCTCTTCCTTTTATAAGACATCATAACACAGGAAGCCAGGCTCCGGATGTGAATACCCTTATCAATACGCCTGTAGGAACTCCTGTTGCTGTTTCTTCTTCAAATACTCCTGCAAACACCCCAACATAAGAATTATTCCAGCAATTTTTTTATATTTCCAAAATCATAAACCTCTTTTTCTCCAACAACAAAAACCTCAAAAGTCATTAATGTTTTTTTTGGTATGATAGAGAAATAATCGTCATATTCATATTCAAGAGAATTTATTGTTGTGCCCTCTATTGTAGCTAAAAAAGATGGCATAATTATTATTTCTTTTTTTTTGAATTTTCCTATTAGAAAGCACTTGTATTTTTCTCTCTTTATATTCTGCTTATCTGATATGATGATAGAAGGATGCAAATGCCCAATGACAATTGTCTTAACTTTTTGGTTTAGCACTTCCATGAATAATTCGTGTCCATGTGTAAAAGCTAAATCTCCATCAATAAAATAATCCTGCAATTTGTCACTGAATGAGTAATCAATTGTATCGTGATTTCCTTTTATGAGAATTATGTCTTTGTCTTTTACATAGCTTTTCAAAAAGTCGATAACTTCATTGAAATAATTCTTTTCTTTCCATTCATATGAGAAAGAGTGTTTAATATCTCCTATGAAGACAATTTTTTTCAGTTTAAGCTTTTGCTTTTTTAATTGTTCAAAAATCTCTTTCATCTCTTCTATAACCTCTTTGATTTGTTGTTCTGGAATTAAAACCCCTGATTGCTGAAGCTGGTATTCAAAACCAAGATGTAGGTCTCCAACTGCGAGAATTCCTTTTTCAGGAAAAAACAGGCATTTGTTTAGGAAGATATAATCTTTTGCAGTTGTCATATAGCAAAAAGGAAATTAGTAAATTTAAAATACTTTTCATGCTTATAAAATAATATGATTGATGGGCTAATTAAGAGAGTAATACAATTTGCTGAGATGATGAATTAGAATGAAAAAGCAAATAAGAAGCGAAGCATCTAAAACACACTCTCATTTAATAAAAGATACCAATAGGATTAGGAAATATGCTGAAAGCCAGACAAGAATGAACATTCTCAGAAAATATCAACTCTCTCAATTAGATAAGTTCATTAAAAAACTGCTGAAAGAGGGTAGAATCACTAAGAATGAAATTAAGGAATATAATATCAAAAAAAGAGATGCTGTAAAAAGGCTATTCGGATAATTACTTCTTTAGCTTTCTTTTAATCCATCTTCTTCTTTTATTATGTTTTTTCCATCTTTTGCAAGTCTTAATTGTGCTTCTTTCTCGCTTAATCCGCTTTCAGAAGTTCTAAGCTTCTTGAACACAATTTCTTTTTTGACTGCGTGCCAGTTATTATTCACCCCATTCATAATATATTTCCCTCTTCATAATAAAATAAACAAATCTTCAGGATATAAAAGGTTTTTGAAGAAAAATAAGATTTAAATACCAAATATATTTATTATGATAAAAGAGGATTAAATGAACATGCACGAAGAAATGTGGCATAAATATAAAGGAGTAGGAATGCTTGTGCTCGGTTTGCTTATTTTGGCGAACGTCTACTGGGAGCTTTTCAGCTGGGCAGCATTCATTGGCGGACTTCTGGCTTTGGCTGGATTCCTGAAATTAGTTATGCCTACGAAAAAGAGAAGGAGATAGGAAGAGGAATTCTTTGAGAAGGAAGGAATTAATTGGAAATAGAAAGAGTTTTATATTAAAAAGAATTTAACAAAAAATGACATTTAAACTATCTCCGTCGTCTCTTTCTTTAATGAAAGAGTGTCCTCGTTGTTTCTGGCTTGGACAACATAAAGTATGGAATCGTCCTGCTTCGATATTTCCAAGTTTGCCAAGCGGAATGGATTCTATTCTAAAAATACACTTTGACAAATTCAGAGATAAAGGAGAATTGCCTCCAGAATTATGCGATAATGGGGAATGCAAAAACATGAAGTTATTTGATGATAAAGAGAAACTGAAAATCTGGAGAAGCAACCTCAAAGGGATTAGCTGGACAGATAAAGAGAGAAATGTCTTGCATGGGGCAGTTGATAATCTTCTTGTAAAAGGAAAGAAACTTATTGTCCTTGATTATAAGACAAGAGGATTTCCGTGCAAGGAAGATACCCACGAGCATTATCAAAATCAGCTGGACATTTACAATCTCCTTCTAAGAAAAAATAGCTATGATACAGAAGATTACTCTTTCCTCTTATTTTATGTTCCTAAAGAAGTCCTATCAACAGGAGAAGTTATCTTTGACACGACATTGAAGAAGATGAATGTTGATGTTAAGAACGCTGAGGAGATTTGGGAGAGGGCAATTAAGCTTTTGGAGGGGGAATGTCCCACATTATCTAAGGGGAAGGAATGTGAGTGGTGTGAGCGCATCTAAGCGCGAACGAAGTTGGGGGTATAGGGAGAGGAGAAAAAGATTATTGAGGAAAGTTTGAAATAGAACAATTATTATTCTACAATCATGCTTCAAGCATTAATTCTCTTTTAATTGGAACCTGAATCAGAAGATTTTGCTCTGTTTCTGGGACAGACGAAACAAAACCTATTTTTACCCTTATTGAATTTATTCCATAATCTACTTTTAGGTAAGCTTCCTTAATCGAATCCATCGCGTTTTTCAAAATTTCTAATTCCTTTTCGTCTTTTGCGAATTTTTCAGAAGCATCCAATATCTCAACCCCAATAATCTTATTCCCAGATACATCTAAGATAATGTCATCATAATCTATGCTAAAATCTGCCTTAAATTCTCCTAAATAAAAGTATAAGATGTCATTCTCCAAATCATAATCAATGTTTGTTTTCATTTTCTATTTCTTTTTGTATTCTCCTTTTTACTTTATGTGCAGATATAATCATCAATCTATTTAAACTTTTTTCTAAAGTGGATTTATTAATTACTATATAAACATTCATATCATAGACATAATTTAATTTAAACCATAATTTAAATTTTAATTCATCTGCATTTTTGGCGATTTGTTCCAGAATTTTATAAAGTCCTTTTTGTGAAACTATTAAGGATATTATTTGAGAATAGCTTATTTTTCTCTTTATATCTTGTATTCTTTTACCTGCATGAATGCTAATCTTTATGTTTCGTGGTTCTATATTTCTTAAACGCTCTTTTAACTCATCTAAATTCATTATTGATTAAGCCCACATTTATTTTTAATTTTTATCTTTCTTCTTACCCTCAATTTTCCTCATTCGCTTCTTTTTGTTTCTTTCGTGTGCAACTCATGCATCCTCTTCAAGAACGCCTGCTTGTCTTCAATCCTTATCATGTCAGACTGGCCTTGCATTATACCGAAACGTATTTAAATAGGAAAATCTTACTTTCTTACATTATGGAAATAACAAAAATAAGCTCAAAGGGACAGATTGTAATTCCCCAAAAAATGAGAAATGAATTAAACATAACTGAAGGTTCTGTATTAGCAATAGAAAAAATGAAAGATTTTGTTGTAATAAAAAAAATAGATAAGGATTTAGTAAGGCAATTTGAAGAAGGATTGGAAGATTTAAAGTTAGGAAGACTAAGAAGAGTTGCTTAATTTTTCTGCATAATTTCTATATTCTTTGAAATAACTTACAATTTTGTTGATGGTTTCTTTTTGAGTCTTCTTTCCGCTAATAGCTACCAATAAAACCATCTTTAAATCATCATAGACTAAGTAATAAATTCTTTTTTCTTTAATTCTCTTTTCTCTGAAAAATTTATATCTTATTACATCTCCAACATAAGGATTTTCTTTAAGTTGAAGGAAGATTTTTTCTATCTTTTGACGATAATCTGAAGAAAGCTTACTCATCTCTTTATCAAAAACATTAAGAGCATAAACTGCATAAGGCATAATAGAATAAATCTTATTCTATTTTTAATTATTTCTTATTTTGAATGTGCAATTCATGCATCCTTTTCAAAAACTTCTGCTTGTCCTCTATTCTTATCATGTCACTTTGTCCCTGGAAGATAAGAAAGGAAGATAGAGGAAAGTTTGAAATAGAACAATTATTATTCTACAATCATGCTTCAAGCATTAA
>CAYHEN010000005.1:0-13087 GCA_964355745.1 Candidatus Woesearchaeota archaeon | reverse complement strand
CTTACCCTCAATTTTCCTCATTCGCTTCTTTTTGTTTCTTTCGTGTGCAACTCATTCCATTCACTCCATTTTTCTGTTTTATTTTCTTTCCTGGATATGAAGTTCATGCATTCTCTTCAAGAATGCCTGTTTGTCTTCAATACGAATCATGTCGGACTGGCCTTGCATGATGATGCCGAGAGCAAAAGGAGAAGGAAGTTCTGTATCTCTGATTTTTAACTTGACTCTGCCTTCTTTAAGCCATTGAACGACTAATCTGCAACTCTCAATGTCCATTAAATCTTGAAGCACTTCTCTTCGTGCTTCACGAAGTATTGGGAATTCGCTTGAAATCTTTTTTACAGCAGAGATTAAGAAATGAGATTTCATCTGCTGTTTGCCTACACTCCTTTTTACTCCTTTGTAATTTCGCAAAATCATAAGGGAACGAGTAGCACAATGCCTGAATCTTCTGGCTAAAACATCGCTTTTTTCTATTGCCTCTTTCAAAACTTCCTCTAAGTTTTCTGGCTTGAGAAAATTCATTACTTTTTCTATTTTCATTTTCTCCCCTGCAACATAGAAAGAATTATCATTAATTCCAACTTCAATGTCTCTTCCACCTGCTCTTCCAAGCAAAAAACCAATCGCTCTTGAAAGTGCATCATTGACTCTTCTTCCATACATGGAATGGAAAATAAGATAGTGCTTTTGTGAATTGTATCTTTCAACAAGAAGAATATTTGAATCAGGAATTTCAAGGTAATTATATTGCTCATGGAAATAATTGTAAATGCTCTCTGCTGATGGCTCATCTAAGTAAAGATGTTCTTTTATCGCATCTATAATTTCATTCTTTTTTGCTTTTTTTTTGAATTTATCATGCACTAAGGCACGAAATTTGTTAATTTCAATAGCAGAATCAAAGCTCAAGGGAAGCATCTCTGAAAACCAAGAGGGAATAGTTGGCTGTCTTCCTACAGCAGACTTTACATAAATATTCATGCCTCTTGTATACAAGTAGAGATATTTATTGCCTCCAAGCACAAAGACATCTCCTTTTTTCATTCTTTCTAAAAATCCTTCGTCAATTGCTCCAATAGGCTCGCCAGAAGGAGCCATTTTAACTGTTATAAAAGATTCTTCTGGAATTGTTCCTATGTTTGTCAGATACAAAACACGCGCCATTTTTCCTCTTTTTCCTATTTGGTTTGTTTTATTATCATACCATATTTTTCCGTAGACATTGCTTTTTTCCAATGCATATTCTCCTGCTAAATAGCTGATAACATCAAAAAAATCACTTCTTGGCAATTTGGAGTAGCAATAACTCTTTTTTATTAGAGAGAAGATTTCATCTACATTCCAAATCTTGTAAATAGCCATTCCAAATATTTGCTGGCTGAGAACATCAAGGCAGTTTTTTGGAAAATAAATTTTGTTTATCTTTCTTTCAACCATCTCTTTTGCAATAACAGAACATTCCACTAAATCATCTCTATCTAAAATAATGAATCTTCCTTTTGCAGTATCGTGCAGTTTGTGTCCTGCTCTTCCTAGTCTTTGTAGTGCACGAGCACTCGACTTTGGCGAGCCAAGCATTATCACTAAATCAATATAACCAATGTCTATTCCAAGTTCAAGAGAAGTTGAACAAACAACTACTTTCAGTTTTCCATCCCTTAATCTTTCTTCAATGTCAAAACGATAAGATTTTGCAAGAGAAGAATGGTGAGCAGCAATATTATCATCCCCATATTCTGTTGGAAACTTTTCCTTCAGATGATTGACTACACGCTCTGTTGCAGAACGAGTATTTGTGAAGATTAAAGTTGTTTTGTGCTGTTTTATTAAAGAATCCATCAAATTATACATGCTTGTTCCATAGCTTTCTTCAAAAATCAAATCACCAACACTCAAAACCTTAACGTCAATTTTTTTGTCGAGTTTTACTTCTGCTATAGAAACCTCTCTGTCTTCGCTAATTCCAACTAAAAATTTAGCAACTTCATCTAAAGGAGCAATAGTTGCGCTCAATCCTATTTTTACTGGGAAAATAATACTGACTTCATTCAGTCTTTCTAGAGTTATGCTAAGATAAGCTCCCCTTTTATTATCAAGAGCATGAATTTCATCAACAATGCAGAACTCCACTGCTTTTAGATTATTAATGAACTTTGGTGTTGTTAATAATATTGCAAGGCTTTCAGGAGTGGTTACTAAAATATGCGGAGCTTTTTTTGCCATCTTTGCTCTCTCTGCAACAGTCGTATCTCCTGTTCTTAATCCAACACGAATCTTCTGCAGTTTTATTTTCTTGCTTTCTGCCAGTGCAAATATTTCTTCTAATGGCTCAATCAGATTTTTGTGAATATCGTTGCTAAGTGCTTTTAACGGAGAAGTATAAACAGCGTAAATCCTGTCTTCGAGTTGATTCTTCTCAGACAGCATTACAAGATAGTTTATTATGGAAAGAAAAGCAGTTAGAGTTTTTGTTCCCCCTGTTGGAGCAGAAATCAAAATATTTTTCCTCTCCCAGATATTCAATACCCCATATCTCTGTGTCAGGGAAAAAGCCTTGAACTTTGAAAAAAACCACTCGCTAACCAAAGGATGCAATATTTTTTTTATTTCTGCATCTTCTCTAATTTCAGCGTTATATATTTGTGTCATAAGTATACTAAAACTAGTAATTTATTTTTAAATTATATTCTTAATGTAGGAGTGATACTAAACCTTTATAAATATGTATGAAATATGTTTCATATGAATAAGAATGCATACGAGGTGAGTCCATTTTTAAATCATCATGGTTATAATATTTTTTTCAGCAATCTTGCAAATCCATTGAAAATAGGAATAATATTATCATTAAGGGAGAAATCCAAAAATGTTACAGAAATAACCAAGGATTTAATTGTTGAACAAAGCAAGATATCACATGCCCTTCAGTCATTAAAATCCTGCAATATAGTCAATGTCAAACAAAATGGAAAAGAGAGAATTTATTCGCTGAATAAAGACACTATCGTGCCTATGCTTGAACTGATAAATAAACATGCTAATATTCATTGCGACAATAAAACATGCATGTTCAACTGCAATAAAAAATGATAAATAAAGAGTCTGTAAACTCATCAAACAATGGAAACGGGAAACTAAAACCTTTGGTTAGTCCTATTGAGAAAATTATTGCGGGGTATTAAAAAATGAAACAAATATATTTTGACAATGCTGCAACAACAAGGTTAGATGATGAAGTATTGAAAACAATGACCCCTTATTTCATAGAAAAATATGGGAATGCATCTTCAACACATTTTATGGGACAAGAAGCAAAGGCTGCGATGGAAAAATCAAGAAGCACAATTGCAAGAGAAATAGGAGCAAAACCTCAAGAGATAGTTTTCACATCAGGAGGTACAGAAGCCAACAATTTAGCAATAAAAGGCTTGTTTTTCTCTAACTACCCTGAAAAGAATCATGTAATCACAACAAGAATCGACCACGATTGCGTACTTAACACATGTAAGTGGCTGGAAACAAGAGGAGCAAAAGTCACTTATCTTGACGTAGATGCAGAAGGGTTTATTGATTTGAATGAACTGGAAAATGCAATAACAAACAAAACTATTCTTGTTTCTGTAATTCATGGAAACAATGAAATAGGAACAATACAAGACTTAGAAGCAATAGGAAAAATCTGCAGGAAAAAAGGAACATTATTCCATAGTGATGCGTGCCAGAGCTTTACAAAAGTTCCAATAGACGTGAGAAAGCAGAATATTGACTTAGTTACATTAAATGCTCACAAGATTCACGGCCCAAAAGGAGTTGGAGCATTGTATATTAAAGATGGAATTTCTATAACTCCTTTGCTTCATGGGGGAGGACACGAAAGAAAAAAGAGAAGCGGGACAGAAAATATTTCAGGAATTGTGGGTTTTGGAAGAGCAGTTGAAGTTGCGAAGAAAAAAGACATCGAAAACATGACTATTCTCAGAGATAAGCTAATAGATGGAATTTTGAAAATTCAAAATACGAGACTCAATGGGCCAAGAGAAAAAAGGCTTTGCAATAATATTAATATTTCATTCAATAATATAGAAGGAGAATCAATAGGCGGATATCTGGAAAACTTCGGAATAGCAACCTCTACTGGCTCTGCTTGCGCCTCTCATTCATTAGAAACAAGCCATGTCTTGAAAGCAATTGGTCTGCCTCCTTTACAGGCAAACAGCTCAATACGAATGAGCATAAGCAAATACACAACAGAAGAAGAGATAGATTATCTACTGAATGTTCTCCCTAAAATCGTTGAGAAATTAAGGAGAATGAGCCCTTTAGTGCATTAAAATAAATAAAGGAGGTAATAAAATGAACAAAGGAAAAAACAATGAAAAAGAGTACGCTTGCTGTGACGAAAGCAAGATGACTTGCGAGTCGTGCAGTTTTGAAGACTCAATTAAAGTGGAGGAAGACACATAATGGGAACATTTAGCAAACACGATTGTGAGCTGAAAAACGAGTCAGCATGCGAGGAAGAAGTGGAAGAAGATGGAATGGATTATGAAGAAGTGGAAAGAGAAGAGTTCGGAGAATAGAGAAAGACCTTCGGTCTTTCATTATCAATCTATCCTCTAAATTTGGGTCACGCCTGATAATAAAATGAAAACAAAAACAAGTAAAACAGAAAAGAAAAAACAAAACATAACAAAGAAAACGATTTTCGCAGAGATTTTAGAAAACCATCCAGAATCTGCAAATATCTTATTTGAAAGTGGTTTGCATTGCATTGGATGCGGGATGGCTATGTATGAAACTCTTGAGCAAGGATGTTTGGCTCACGGCATGAACAAAAAAGAAATTGATGATTTAATTAAAAAAATAAATAAAAAGATAAAATGACGTCAAAAATAACTAAAATACTCTCTGATGAACATCAAAACATATTGAAGGTAGTTGAAACTTTGGATGATAGATGTAATCAAGTTCAGTCTGGAGAAGAAATTGATAGAAAATTCTTTTTAGATACAATTAATTTTATAAGAAATTATGCAGATAAATTTCATCATGCTAAAGAAGAGGAGATTTTGTTTAAAGAACTGTGCAAGCCAGGAGTGGAAATGCATTGCAACCCAATTGAGATGATGCTATATGAACATGAGCAGGGAAGAAATTTTGTAAAAGAAATGGAACAAGGAGTAAAAGAAGAAAACAAAACAAAAATTATTAGTGGAGCAAGAGGATATATACAATTAATCAAGGAACATATATTCAAAGAGGATAATATTTTATATCCAATGGCTGATGAAGCCTTGAATAAAAAAACTCAGCAAGAAATGCTTAAAAGATTTGAAAAAGTTGAAAGGGAAAAAAGGGAGGATAAAAAGAAATATCTAAATTTCGTAAGGAGTTTAAAATAAAATGACAATACAATATTCAAAAGAAGTTATGAAAAATTTCATGAATCCTAAGAATTTAGGAGAAATAAAAAATCCATCGGGTGTCGGCAAAGTAGGAAATCCCACTTGTGGAGACATAATGTGGATTTACATTAAAGTTGGAAAAGACAAAGGAAAAGAAATACTTAAAGATATAAAATTCAAAACCTTTGGTTGCGCTGCTGCAATTGCAACAAGTTCAATGATAACTCAGATTGCAAAAGGAAAAACACTGAAAGAAGCGAATAAGATAACAAGAAACGATGTTGCAGAATCTCTGAAAGGATTGCCTGCTATAAAAATGCACTGTTCTAATCTCGCAAGCGAAGCTTTAAGAGCTGCAATTAAGGATTACGAAAAGGCAAAAGGCAGAAAGCCTTTAGATAGTTCGTCTAAAGCCAAACTAAAGAAAAAATAAACTAGGGAGATAAAATGAAATTTGAATTACCTAAATTAGAGTATGATTATGATAGTTTAGAGCCTTTTATAGATGAGCAAACAATGAAATTTCATCATGACAAGCATCATCAAACTTACACAGACAAGCTGAATGCTGCATTGGAGAAACATTCTGAAATAAAAATGGAAAGTGCAGAAGAACTTTTAAAAAATCTAAATGAAATTCCAGAAGATATAAGAATAATAGTGAGAAACTACGGAGGAGGATATGTCAATCATAATTTTTTCTGGAAGGTTCTCAAAACAGGCACAGAAATAAGAGGAAAAATAAAAAAAGAAATTGAAAAAAGGTTTGGAAACTTTGACAAATTCAAGGAAGAATTTACAAATATTTCTCTTGGTTTGTTTGGGAGCGGATGGGTTTGGCTTGTTCTCAACAAGGGCAAATTAGAGATAGTTTCAACATCAAATCAAGATTCTCCTTTAAGCTTCGGAAAAATTCCAATTTTAACAATTGACTTATGGGAGCACGCTTATTATTTGAAATATCAAAACAGAAGGCAAGAATATATAAATGCATTTTTTAATGTGATTAACTGGGAGCAAGTTGAAGAAAATTTTGTCAATGCTTTAAAATAAAATATGGAAAATAAAAATGTAGGCTGGCTTATTATTGGAATTGCTATTGTAATAGGAATTATTGTTTGGATTTTTAATTCGGCATTGACCAATATAGTACGACAAACTTGCACTCATGGGGCTCAATGCACAATGTATGACACAATAAGAACCCAGACTTTGTTGAGCTTGTCAATTGCAGGAGTTATTTTAGTAATAGGACTTTTCATAATGTCCCTGAAATCAAAAGAAAAAATAGTTGTAAAACAAGTTAAAGAGAAAAAGAAAAAGATTGATTTGAATGGATTAGATAATGAAGAAAAAAGAATTATTGAATTACTACAAAGCGAGGGAAATGCCATGTTTCAGCCAACATTAATGGAAAAACTTGAAATAGGAAAAGTCAAGACAACTCGTTTATTGGATAAATTAGAAGCAAAACAGTTAATTGAAAGAAAACGGAGAGGAATGAATAATATCGTGGTGCTGAAAGATTATTGAAACTAGTTTCTCCAAAGCATTTAAATAAAATCTTTTCTGAATTATTACATAAACATTGACGAAATCAATAAGATGACAGAAAAAAAAGAAAAGAATACTGAACTCTTTATCCAATTCGCCATAATTGTGGTTTTAGTGGGGCTATTAATGTATGGGATAGGAAAAGGTGGAGGTTCAAGTACAACTAATTCCGGAGGAATTAATAGTCAGGCAATAATAGAGAGTGTTTCTGCATCAGAAATTCTTCCTACAGGAGTTCCAAAGATTTATGGAGATGAGTTAAAGATAAGATACGATGACATTTCTGCAACTAATTCACAATCGACAGAAGCAACGATCTCCAAACTCACTCAAATAGATGTCAGCGAGACATTAAAAGGAGCAGAATTGGAGAGATATGTAAGAATAGGAAGTGCAATAGCTTGTGAATATTGCTGTGGTGCAAAAACTTTAATTTTCAGTGATGGAAGCCCTGCCTGTGGTTGTGCGCATAGTTATGCGATGAGGGGGCTCGCAAAATATCTAATAAAGTTCCATGGAGATGAATTCACCGATGAGCAGATTCTTGAAGAGCTTGGAAAATGGAAAGTTCTATTCTTCCCAGATATTCATGAACAAAAGGCAGCCATACTAAAGAGTCAGGGAATAGAACTTAATTACATAAATTTGGCGAGCAATAAGTACAGGGGAATTGAAACAGGACAATCATCAGGTTCAATGGTAGGAGGTTGTTAAAATGACAGAAAATAAATTTTCAGCACAAATACAAAATAGGAGTTTTGCATAATGGAAGATTGTTGTAAACCAACAGATGAAAAAGATAATACAGATAATATGGAAAAAGGAGGAGAATCGAAGATGAAGATAGGAAAGATTATCTTATGGGCAATAATAGCAATCCTGACTATAGCCGTAATTTATGTAGTATTCTTTAGAGGAGGAGTATCTAGTGGAAGTGTTGTATCTACAGGACAGGCTGTTAAACAGGCAAGTGGTGGTATGGTAGGCGGCTGTTAGATATTTTGCCAAATTTTATAGAAAATGAAAAAAAATTTGATGATATTTATAATTTTTATCATGGGACTATTTGGGATTTTAATTCTTTATGCAAATCTTAATAAAGCAACAGGAAATTCAATCCAAGAAGATATTTTTGAGGGAACAATAACAAACATAAAACTTGAACCAGTTGTTCTTGATGGCGAAGGAGTCTATGATAAAAGCTGCAACATGATTGGAAGTGGTTTAACTCAATGCGATGCAGGAATAGAGACAGAAAGAGGATTGCTGAATTTTAATTATAGACATAATATGGATATTCAACCATGTATAAGTCCTGGAGACAAAGTTAAAATTGAGATTCTTGATGCAGAGGGAAAAGCAAGAGTAACGAGAAAGTGAACATAAATATCATAAACAAAAAATTTTTTTTAAGCATAGGAATAATATTATTAAGTATAATATCTCTAAATTCAGTTAGTGCGCATTGTCTGCTTTGTACAGGAGCAGCAATCGCAGGAGTCGGGGCTGCACGATTTATAGGCGTTGATGATTCAATTGTAGGATTATTCTTAGGAGCATTTATAATTTCAACAGCTTTGTGGTTTAATAAATGGTTAGTGAAGAAAAAAGTAAAAATTCGCCTTCAGGAAATTATTTTAGTGTTAATATCCTTTGCATTACTTGTAGTTCCTCTCTATACTGCGGGGTTAATCACTAATTTTGAGATGGTAAAATCTATGCCTGAACATCACTCTATGTTGGGTATGGGGATTTACGGGATAGATAAATTGTTTTTCGGGATTATTACGGGAAGCTTGGCTATTTGGATGAGTTTTACATTAAATGATTATATAAAAGAGAAAAGAGGAAGAATATTGTGGCCCTATCAGGGAATTTCATTCATGCTTATCACATTAGTAATATTGTCTTTTACTTTTTGGCTTATAACAAAATAAAATTCACTAAATTTTTAAAATGGACACCCAAGAATTTGTAAAAAAAGTTGCAGAATTTAACAAAAAGAATGAATTAGATTTGTCAGAAGGAGAAGATTTATCCATCGGCTTAATGAATTTAATAAGTCTGGAAGAACATGCTTATTTTAGTTATGCAAAAACAGGAGATAAAAAGTTCTTGGAATTGCTTGACAAGACAAGAGAAATAAGGAAAAAATATCTTAAAAAGATAGTTAATGAAAAAGACGGGGAAATTTGGTGTATGAGCAAACATTTTCTTGCGTCAAGTATGAGGCTTATAGAAACAGGAAATAAATTTTTGAAAGAGGGGAAGAAAAAAGAGGCTGAAGAGTTGTACAAAGATGCATTTGAACTTTATTCAATGTTTTGGCAGATAAATCTTAAGAATATGGCGAAAATAGAAAACATAAATAAAAAAGGAAAATTTTCCGAAGCATTAAAAAAGCTTCTGGATTGTTGCAGAGAATAATGTTAAATAAAAGATATAAGGAGGTTAGAAATGGATAAAATTACATTGGTTATTATTGTAATCTTGTTCTTAGCTTTGTTATTTTTCGGAATTACAATAACGAATTCAAATAATTCTGGGAGAAGTACTTCTGGAAACAGTTATCCAAGCAGCGGATATGTTGGCAGTGGTTGCGGAAGATAAATCTGCGCACGTCTCTTTGAGCCATGCGGAAGATAACTTAAAATAATATAAACAGAAAATGGAAGGATTTGAATGTAAAATTTGCAGCAAGAAGTTTGAGGCAGAGGAAAGCCTGAATCAGCATATTAGTGCGTCTCATAAATCCACAGAAAAGAAAACAGACAAAAAGAAGATAAAAAAATATCTTATAATAATCGGATTGATGTTGGCCATAACAATTTTTGGATATACTTTTTACATAAGAGGACAAGCGCCAGGACAATATGACGATTTTGCAAAATGCCTTACAGAAAAGGGAGCAATAATATATGGAAATGATTTTTGTCAGTATACAAACCAGCAATTGAACTCATTCGGAAATTCAAAAAAATATCTCGAATATGTGAAGTGTATAGATAACGAAAAATTATGCAATGATAAAAGCGTTGAGATAACTCCGACATGGGAAATAAATAATGAGACTTATAGCGGAATTCAAATCTTCGAAACATTATCTCGATTAACTGGCTGTGAAATATGAAAAATACAACCTTAATAATATTAATCTTTATTTTTTTAGTTCTCACTATGCTTTTTTTTGCATTATATAAAACAATTTCAGGATATTCGGTATCTTTTGAAAAATGCAGTTCTTTAGATAATGATGATTGCTGGCACTCTCTTGCACATCAAACCTTAAACAATACATATTGCAATAAAATTAAAGACAATGAAACAAAAGAACATTGTTTCGGGAATATTCCTTCATAAAATGGTAACTTTAATTTTAGGAAGGACATTGGTATTCTGGAGCGGAATTTTAACCGGCATCTCTTTATTTTTAATGCTTTTAACTTGCAGACTTACTTCAAAATTCCTTCAAATTAATAACAAAAATATTCATAAGTATTTCGTGATTTCAACAATTATCCTGGCAATAATACACATGTTACTTGGCATACTCTCCGCATTTGGAATATGGTTATAAAATGAATATAAAAAAGAAGGCAATAAGAAACGGGATAATTGCAATAGCAATTGTATTATTGATAAATTTCCTTGTTCTTTATTCTTTGAAATTTCCCCTTATGGCAACAGAGATAATAAAAAAATACTGGTTTCTTCTCACTTTGCTTATTGGGGGTTTTGGGTTACAGATCGGATTATTTACTTATTTTAAGAGCATTAATGCAATAAGCTGTTCCACAACTGTTGCTTCTGGAGGAATTTCCGGAATAAGCATGATACTATGTTGTAGCCATTATTTGTTAAATTTTCTACCATTTTTGGGGGCAATCATAGGAATATCTGCACTTTCTGCTCTGTCTAAATATACAATTTATTTTTTATTATTTGGAATTTTTTCAAATGTTCTTGGAACAGGAATTATGCTCTATCAGTCAAAAAGGAGGAATAGAAAATGAGAAAGATATGGATGTTTGTTATAGTAATTTTATTGATTCTGTTGGTAATAGCCTCTGTTGTTAAGATTTCCGGAAATTCTGTAGTAAATTCCAATGGGAATTCAGGAACTAATTTGGACAAATACAGTTCAAATAGCATTCCTGCAGAATGCAGACTTCCTGAAGGGCAGGATTTACAAGGATGGAAAGAACATTTAGGACATCATGAAAATACAAAGTATTGTCTGGAATATTATAAATAATAAATCACTTGACTAAATGAAGAGGTAAAGTAAAATGGAGAAGATAATTGAAATAAGAAATCTAATCAAGAAGGTTTTGTCTGAAACAAACTATCTGCTGGTTTTTATATTTTCCAGCATACTAATCTTCAGCATATTCTATATTTTGACTCTTGCAACAACAACCAATCACAGCTTATCAATATTTATTATGATGAATGGATTTTGGTTTATGGTTTCTACTTTTCTTCTTCTTGGAGTTGCTGCTTTGCTTTTTGGAATATATGTTTCTTTATTCTCTTACAAGATAGCTGAAAGATGCAAGAACGGAAAAATAAGCGGCTTTTCTGGGATTATTGGATTAATTGCAGGATTATTCGGTGCTGGCTGTCCAATGTGCGGGGGATTTTTGTTTGCCCTTATTGGCATGCCACTTGCATTATTTTTCCTTCCTTTTAAGGGGCTTGAGCTTAGAGTTGGAGCAATTATCCTGCTTGCTTTGGCTGTTTATTTTATTTCAAGGAGCATGATTTCTTGCAGGACAGCTAAAAAAAGATAAATCTATATTTATAGAAATATTTAAATACTAATATGTATTAAATGTTCATATGATAAGTAAAACCATATTAAAAAATGCACATAAAGAAGGATTTAAAGAAGAGGAAATTTATGATACCTATAAAATATTTTTTGGGACTTTAGTTTCACAACCAAGATTGAAAATTATTAATCTCCTTAGAGAAGGAAAAAAGAGTGTCTCAGATATCATGAATAAATTAAAGATGGATCAAACTTCTGTGTCTCATAATCTTTCAAGATTAAAAAAATGTGATTTTGTAAGCGTTGAAACAAAAGGAAAATTCAGATATTATAAGATTAATAAGGAAACAATTAAACCCGTGATGGAAATTATAGATAAACATATGTTACAACATTGTATTCATATGTTAAGAGAAATGAGGGGAGGTAGACGATAAAAATGAAACAAGATAATTCGCTCATATGGATAGTGGTAGCAGTTGCTGCATTCTTGTTAATAGGAAGTTTTGGATTTGGGGGGGCAGGATATGGCATGATGGGCATGATGTATGGAAACTATGGTTCAGGAATGATGTTCTTTGGATGGATTTTTGGAGTTTTAATTCTAGTTGCACTAATCCTTTTTATCATGTGGTTAATTAAACAAATTCACTCCAATAAAAAATGAAAATAAAATATCCTATAATTTATAGTTTAATGCTGATATTTTTTCTTTTAAATGCTAACCTTGCAATTGCTCACACTGAAGAACATTTCGCGAAAGCAGAAGAAATAATAAAACAAAAAATTCCTTGTGAAAATTTAACTGACGAGCAATTAGAACTTCTTGGAGATTATTTAATGGAATTGATGCATCCAGGAGAAGCTCATGAACAAATGCATAATATAATGGGAGGGGAAAATTCTGAAACAGTTAAATCGATGCATATAAACATGGCTGAAATGATGTATTGTAATAATGGGGAAGGAATGAATAATATGATGAACATGATGTCTGGTGGGATGATGAATGGCATGATGGGAGGAGGGATGATGAGTGGTAATATAATGAATTCAGAGATAATGGGGGGAAATATGATGACTGGGGGAATGATTGATAATAATATGATGAATTATAGAAATGTATATGGTAATAATATTTTTGGAGTGATTTTTGCTGTACTTGTGCTTGTTATCTTGACGTTAGTAATCGCATTATTGATAAAACAATTAACTAAAAAAGGGAAATGAAAGGGGGTGATAAAAATGGCTAAGAATAAAAAGAAAGACGTCAATGCAGCAGGAATAGCTCTTGCACTAACATTTGGGATAATAAGCCTTATATGTTTAGTGCTGGAGATCGGAAGAGCAC
>CAYHEN010000004.1:32011-42139 GCA_964355745.1 Candidatus Woesearchaeota archaeon | reverse complement strand
GAATAAGCCAGGTTGAATGGGTTAAGGTAGTCTCTTCAACAACAAGAAACCAAACTGCTTTTGGAGCCATAGATGAGGACGGAGATATTTTATTCAATGTTCTTAATGTTTCAACAGGAGCATGGATGAACAGTTGGGTTGATGATTCAAACATAGGGACAACAAATGACGCTTATCGTGGTTTTGACATTGCTGTTGAGCAAAGCACAGGGGATTTTCTTGTGGTTTATGAAACTAATGCAACTGCTGATAGATACATAGGATATAGGACATGGAATGGAACTACCTGGAGCAATATGGGAGCAATAAACCTTACTCTTAGTGTTACTGCAGAAGCGCAGTTGTTTATTCGATTAGAAGCAAAGCCAAGCAGTGAACAAATAATGCTGGCAACAATAGGTGGTGCATCAACGACAGTAGGCAGTGATTTGGTAGCAGTGAGATGGAATGGTAGTGAATGGTATAATATGACCTTCATAAATAACTATACTGCTCCTGTCAACAGAGAAAGATTTGATATTGCTTATGAAGGATTATCTGGAGATGCAATACTCGTATGGGCAAATAATATAACTGGAGGAACGAACAGCACTAATTACTCTATATTCAATTTCGAAACTAATTCATGGACTTCCAGCGGACGGATAATGAGTTCTTCAACTGTCGGATTAACTCAACAGCTTCAAATTTGCTCTGACCCAAGTTCAGATTACATGGGGGTTATCCTTGGTCCAGATGCCATGGCTGATGTTCATGTTAGGATTTGGAATGGAACAGATTGGTTAAATAGTGCACCAGGATATGAAGACAGTGCAGAAGATAATGGAATTATAAATGCAGATTGTTCCTGGACAAAAAACACGAGCATAGCTCTTTTCAATTATGTAGATAGTGCTGGTTTGAATTTCAGGTGGTTCACATACAACAAAACTTTGGATAACTGGACTTGTTCTACAAATAAGTCAATAGTTCTTAATTTAAGTAAAACTGAAAATGCAGGGGGGGCTTGTGATACAGGAAATGTCATGCTTGATGACATTGAAGAACTGCGTTCTGTCTCAGACCCAAACAGCAACAATATCATGCTGACAGGATTTAGCCTTCTTTTTGATACACGTTTATTTTTATTCAATGGAACAAACATGACTCAACCTCCTAACAACAACTCGCGTGTTGAAACTGCCACGTCATATGCATCAACCACAGAACCTGCATATTTTGACTGGCTCAGATATGCTAATAATTCACAAGGAATTGTGGGTTATGCTGAAATCAGCGACTCCCCTCATTACAGAATATGGAATTCTACTGATTTTGGAATAGAGCAAAATTCTTCTGATTTGGGGGCTGGTGCAATCTTTGAATGGGTTGTTTTAAGGTCTTCAACAACAAGAAACCAGACTGCCATAGGAGTTTTAGATGATGACGGGGACATTTATCTTAATGTTTATAACGCAAACAGCAACACTCTCGGAACTTGGAACAGAGTTGCAAAGTATATTGGATTAACCAATGATGCTTATCGTGGCTTTGACATTGCTGTTGAGCAAGTAAGCGGGGATTTTGTCGTGGTTTATGAAAATGCCACAACAGCAGACAGATTTTTGAAATATATAACATGGAATGGAACTGCATGGAATAATGAAAGAGATTTAGTTTTTAATGCAACAGCAACAGCAGAACAGCAGTTGTTTGTCATAATGGAAGCAAAGCCAAGAGAAGATGAAATAGTTATGGGGAGCATCGGAGCAAGCGATGACTTGACTTTCACGAGATGGAATGGAACTGATTGGATTCAACCCTGGCTTGTAACACTGACAAATGCAGTGGGAGCAGATGAAGAAAAATTCGATTTTAGTTATGAATCTCTTTCAGGAGATTTGATGCTCGTATATAGCAATGTTACAATTGGACCTACTCTTAATGAAACTGTTTTTCTTATATTAAATAACGCAACCAAAACCTGGAGTTCTCCAGGAAGAATTACAAATGCCTCTGGAATTATTCAGCAGGTTCACTTGTGTTCAGACCCAATGACAGATTACATTGGAATGATTACAGGTCCGAGTGGTGTCAGGAATGGTGTTGATGTTAGAGTGTGGAATGGAGCAAATTGGCTGACAAATGCACCTAAACCAGAAGAGTATGGAGAAAATTTAGTTCCTACCAATGCTTATTGCTCCTGGACAAAGAACACGAGTCTCGCCCTATTCGCTTATGTCAGGACAGATGCGTGGAATATAACTTATTTCGCATATAATGTTTCTTTAAACAACTGGACTTGTCCTCTAAACAATCAAAATATTACCAACTTGAGTTGGGCTTGGGGTTCTAATGGCCCTTGTTCCTCAAATATCACTATGATGAGCGATGACATAGAAATGCTGCGTATGGAATCAGACCCCAACAGCAACGACATTATGATTTTCGCAAATGATGTGGCAGAGGACATGGAATTCTTTATCTGGAACGGGACAGGCATAACTCAGCCCGTGAACAACCTGACAGAAACTCTAACAGCAACTGCATCAGCCACAGAGCCAGTATATTTTTCTTATTTCAGAAGTTCAGGAACAGGGGAATTTAATTACCCCCCAAATATAGCAATAACTTTTCCTTTAAACAACACAAACTACTCAAACATACAGTTAGATCTTAATTACGTTGTTTTTGACATAGATGGAAATCTTCAGGCGTGCTGGTATTCAAATACTTCTGGGTTAGTTAATTACAGTTTAGCAAATTGTGCAAATATAAAAAGAGCAACTTGGATAAATGGAGTAAATAATGTTACAATTTGGACAAATGATTCAGCAGGAAATTTAAATTGGAGTTCAGTGAAATTTATAACCCAATACACTTCAGCAGGTTTGGCAATGTATTCTTATGGTGATACACTGCCTCAAAACACTACACTTTTCAGAGTTTGGAATGGAAGTGATTTTTATGGAGAACCATATGGAGAACAAAACTCCTCATTTATTTCTGGAATAAGCCAGGTTGAATGGGTTAAGGTAGTCTCTTCAACAACAAGAAACCAAACATTGTTTGGAGTTATAGATGAGGACGGAGATATTTTATTTAATGTTCTTAATGTTTCAACAGGAGCATGGATGAACAACTGGGTTGATGATTCAAACATAGGAACAACATACGATGGTCAGCGTGGATTTGATATTGCAGTAGAACAAACTACAGGAGATTTTGTCGTGGTTTATGAAAATTCCACGAGTGCTGACAGATATTTAAGGTCTAAAGTCTGGAATGGAACTGCCTGGAATAGTCTAGAAACAATAAACTTTACCCTTAGTGTTGCTGCAGAACAGCAGTTGTTTATTGTGATGGCATCAAAACCAAATACTGAAGAAATAATGATGGCAAGTGCAGGAACAAGCGATGATATATCTGTAGCAAGATGGAATGGAACTAACTGGACAGTAAATATCCCAAACATAACTTTAACTGCAGCTGCTATTGATTATGAGAGGTTCAGCATCGCATATGAGAGTTTATCAGGAGATGCAATGCTTGTTTGGGGCGAGGGAACAACGCTCGCTAATTACAGCATATTTAGTAATACGACACAAACCTGGAGTGCAGGTAAGCAAATCAGGAACAGGACTGCTGTTGTCCAGCAAGTTCAACTCTGTTCAGACCCAGAGTCAGATTATATCGGAGCTATCTTAGGTCCGGATGCTGCTGCTGATGTGCTTGCTGTAATATGGAATGGAACAGACTGGCTTAATAGCGAGCCATTTGAAGAAGATGCCGCAGAAATGGTATCAACTATAAATGCAGATTGTTCATGGACAAAAAACACGAGTACTGCTCTTTTTAGTTATGTAGACTCAAATGCTTTAGATTTCAGGTTTTTTACATATAACAAAACTCTCAACAACTGGACTTGTCCTACAAATAACTCAATAGTTCTAAATTTAACTAAAACTATGAATGCAGGAGGCCCTTGTAATGAAACAGTCAATATGATGTCAGATGACATAGAAGAACTCAGAAGTTTTTCAGACCCAAACAGCAACAACATCCTGTTTGTAGGTTTTGACCTGCAATTTGACACAGAAATATTTCTTTTCAATGGAACAAACATAACACAGGGTTTAAACGGCAATATGTGGCTTGAAAATAATACTCAATGGATTACAAGTACAGAGCCATCATATTTTGATTGGGTCAGATATAATCCAGGAGGAGGACCTTCATGGGGAGTTGCAGGTTATGGAGAAATTGGAGAAGCTCCGAGATGGAGATTTTGGAATTCTACTGATTTTGGAATAGAGCAAAATTCTTCTGATTTGGGGGCTGGTGCAATCTTTGAATGGGTTGTTTTAAGGTCTTCAACAACAAGAAACCAGACTGCCATAGGAGTTTTAGATGATGACGGGGACATTTATCTTAATGTTTATAACGCAAACAGCAACACTCTCGGAACTTGGAACAGAGTTGCAAAGTATATTGGATTAACCAATGATGCTTATCGTGGCTTTGACATTGCTGTTGAGCAAGTAAGCGGGGATTTTGTCGTGGTTTATGAAAATGATAGTATAATTGTAGATAGACTTCTATTATATACAACTTGGAATGGAACCCAATGGAGCACTCCACAAAACATTACTTACAATTTAACAGCAACAGCAGAACAGCAGTTGTTTGTTATAATGGAAGCAAAGCCAAGAGAAGATGAAATAGTTATGGGAAGCATCGGAGCAAGCGACGACTTGACTTTCACGAGATGGAATGGAACTGATTGGGTGCAGCTTGATCTCATAACACTGACAAATGCAGTGGGAGCAGATGAAGAAAAATTTGATTTCTCCTACGAATCTCTTTCAGGAGATTTGATGCTCGTATATACCAATGTTACAATTGGACCTACTCTCAATGAAACTGTTTTTCTTATATTAAATAACGCAACCAAAACCTGGAGTTCTCCAGGAAGAATTACAAATGCCTCTGGAATTATTCAGCAGGTTCACTTGTGTTCAGACCCAATGACAGATTACATTGGAATGATTACAGGTCCGAGTGGTGTTCGTAATAGTCTTGATGTTAGAGTGTGGAATGGAGCAAATTGGATGACAAATGCACCTAAACCAGAAGAGTACGGAGAAAATGTAGTTCCTACCAATGCTTATTGCTCCTGGACAAAGAACACGAGTCTTGCCTTGTTCTCGTATGTCAGAACAGATGCGTGGAATATAACTTATTTCACATATAATATTTCTTTAAACAACTGGACTTGCCCCCTAAACAATCAAAATATTACAAATCTAAGTTTTGCTTGGAATTCTTTTGGTCCTTGTTCAACAAATATCACTATGATGAGCGATGATATAGAAATGCTGCGTATGGAATCAGACCCCAACAGCAACGACATTATGATTTTCGCAAATGACTTGGCAGAAGACATGGAATTCTTTATCTGGAACGGGACAGGCATAACCCAGCCAGTGAACAACCTGACAGAAACTCTAACAGCAACTGCATCAGCCACAGAGCCAATATATTTTGCTTATTTCAGAAGTTCTGGGGCAGAAGAAATACCATCAGAAGATTGCGCTAATTTAACCATTGCCAATATAATTTACACACTAAGCGGGGATATAGTAAATCACAACATAAATACTGCCTGCATAAACATCTCAGCACAGAATATAACTCTTGACTGTAACGGATATAACATTTATTCAATAAAGAACTACACAGGAGTTTTCTCCAACCAGCTGAATACAACAGTGAAGAATTGTAATATAACTATGGGAAGTATGTCAAATACTACTGCAAGAGGAATTTATCTCATATATTCAAATTTCAGCAACATTCTTAATAATAATGCTACAGCTGGTTATGGAATCTATCTTGATTCATCTTCAAATAACACATTAACAAATAACACAGGGACAAGCGATTCAGGTAGAGGTATTTATTTTATTACATCCTTAAACAATACCTTAACAAATAATATAGGGACAAGCACTTCAAATGCAGGCATTTCTCTTTCTTCCTCTTCAAATAATATCTTAACTAACAATACAGGGACAAGCACTTCAAATTATGGAATTTATTTTGACTCCTCCAATAACAATATCTTAATCAACAACACAGGGACAAGCACTTCAAATTATGGAATTTATCTTACTACATCTTCAAACAACAATTTAACAAATAATATCGGGACAAGCAATTCAAATTATGGAATTTATTTTGATTCATCTTCAAATAATATCTTAATAAACAATACAGGAATAAGCAGTTTAACAGGGATTATTCTTTATTCCTCTTCAAACAACATTTTAATAAACAACAGAGGAACATCAAGTGGTGGAAATACTGGAATAACTATTAGGACATCTTCAAATAACAATATTTTAATCAATAACACAGGGACAAGCAATTCAGGCTTTGGAATCTATCTTTATGAAACAAATAATAATACCCTAATCAATACAAGAGCAACTGGAAGTACTGGACTTTCTATCTCGAACACGAATAATACCTTAATTCAGGACTGCATAAATATTTCTGGAGCAAGTTTGGATGTTATTAATGATGCCTATTCTTACAATACAACATTCATTAATTGCTCCTATGATATTTCTAAAGAGACAGTAAATGAAAGCTCAACACTAACAAGAAAATGGTATTACAGAGTATATACAAACGATACAAGTGGAAATAATGTTATTGCACAGGTTAATGCAACCAACAAGACAGGAAACTTTGAGTTTTCAATTGATACAAACTCAAGCGGTTGGACAAACATAACAAACATTACAGATTATGTGAGTAATGGAACGAGAACTTATTACAGCAATTATACAATAAGAGCATATAATTCATCATATGAGACAAGCTCGCATACATACAATGCAAGCCTTGGAAACAATTTGTATGACTATTTTACCTTCCTTCCAAGTGTCCTATTGACTAATTGTTCTAATTTAACACTCGCCAATACCCTTTACATACTAAATAATAATATAGTCAATCATCAGATAACCGATATCTGCATGAACATCTCAGCACAGAACATTACCTTGAACTGCCAGGGATATGCAATTTATTCAATAAAAAATGTTACAGCAGTTTTCTCAAATCAGCTCAATACAACAGTAAAGAACTGTAATATAACTATGGGAGGAACAATAGCTAATCAGCAGAAGTTTAATGCCAGCATCTATTTCTTTGGAGCAAATTACAGCAATATAATTAATAATAATGTTACCTCTAAAGTCGGAATCTATCTTCTTTCATCTTCAAACAATACCTTAATAAATAATAAGGCACTAGGTAATCAAACCTATAGTTATGGAATTTTTCTTAATTATTCTTCAAATAATACCTTAATCAACAACAAAGGAGAAAGTAATTTAAGCCGTGGAATATGGCTTTACAATTCCCAAAATAACATTTTAATGAATAATACAGGAGTGAGCGATTCTTATTATGGAATTCGCCTTGAATATTCAAATAATAATATATTAATCAATAATACTGGGATATCCAATATAACAAATAGTGTTGGAATTGGTATCTATTATTCAAATAATACCATTCTAATCAATAATTTTGGAATAAGTAATACTGCTGGCAGGGGAATTTTTATTACAGGAGCCTCCACCAATTATATAAGAAATATTACCCTCATCAATAATACAGGAAGAAGCCGGTCATACATAGGAATTTCTGTTGATTTTTTTGATGGGGGTAGTTTAATAAACAACACAGGAACAAGCAATTCAAGTTATGGAATTGCGCTCTTTTTTACGAATAATACTATCTGGACAAGCAACACAGGAACAAGCAATTCAAGCCAGGGAGTCCGTGTTTATTTATCCAATAATAACACTCTCATTAATACACAAGCAATAGGGTATCTGGCGGAAAGCACTGGGTTTTTCATCTCAAGTTCAAACAATACCTTAATTCAGGATTGCATAAATGTTTCTGGAATACTTCTTGATGTTAATGTATCAGGGTGGTCTTATAATACCACGTTCCTTAATTGCTCATACAATATCTCAAAAGAAATAGTGAATATAACCTCCACATTATTTAGACAATGGTATTACAGAGCTTATGCAAATGACACAGATGGAAATGATGTTATTGCAGAGATAAATGCAACGAACAGGACAGGAGGATTTGAATTTTCAATAGACACCAATTCAAGCGGATGGACAAACATAACAACAATAACTGATTATTTTAATAATGGAACAAGAACTTATTACAGCAATTATACAATAAGAGCAGATAATTCTTCATATGAGACAAGTTCACATACATATAATGCTAGTTTGGGAAATAATCTGAATGATATATTCACTTTTGAATTTCCTACATTCCCCCAAATTTATTTTATCTCTCCTCCAACTCCAGCCAACAACACAGCAACAACAAATACTTCTGTTTTTGTCAATGTGTCAATATTTGAAAGTTCTCTAAATGAATTGAAATTCAACTGGAATGGAACAAATTACACTCTATATAATGACTCTCTCGTTTTAATGATGAACTTTGAGAACAAATCTGAATTAGGAGAGAATTCAACTTATGTTGTGGATTTAAGCAAGTATGGGAATAATGGGTATATAAGTAATACTGCATGGACTTCTGGAGGAAAATATGGGGGGGCAATGAGTTTTGAAGGAGACAGTGCCCTCTTGAACTTATCTTCTGGAATATCTATGACTGGCTCCTGGACAATATGCACCTGGACACAATTTCCTCTTACAGCTGCTTCTTCAGGCTATAGAACCTTAACAAGAGGAAGCGACCAAGACCATCATATAATAGTCAATTTAAGCGGAAATCTTGGAATATATGATAATGGCGGTTCAGATTGGGTTGCCTGTCTGCCATTTGTTGATACTGACAGTTATTCTGGATGGAACCATCTTTGTGCAGTAGGCTCTGACTCACAGACTATATTTTATATAAACGGAATAAATCCCTGTAATAGCTCTGTAAAAACCACGGGTTCATTAAGATACATAGGAAATTATCAAGGATTGCTTCAGGAATGGGGAGCAACTATTGACGAATTCAGGATTTACAGCATGGCATTGTCATCTTCTGAAATATATCAAGTTTATGCTTCCAACTTGATGAAATATAACACAACTCAGTGGTATTTGCAAGTAAACCAATCAACTTTGTCAGGAGACTTTGTTAGTGGAGAGGGTTATACCTATTCTGCAAGTGCAAAAGATATTGCAGGCAATGAAAACAAGACAGATACAAGGATAATCAATATTGACAGCACCCCAAAGATAAGTTTAATTGCTCCAACTCCTGCTAATCAAACCTCAACAGCAAATACCTCTCTTCTTATTAATGTCTCACTATCAGAGCCTTATCTAAATGAAGTCAAATGGAACTGGAACGGAACAAATTACACAATTTACAATGACTCTCTTGTTCTCATGATGAATTTTGAAAATAAAAGTGAATTAGGAGAAAATTCAACTTATGTTGTTGATTTAAGCAAGTATGGAAATAATGGAGTTGTATCAGGAGCCGTAATAAACTCTACTAATGGAAGATATGGCTGGGGAACATGGTTTGACGGTGTGGATGATTATGTTCAAATCCCTGATAGCAATAGTCTTGATGTTAATGCAGAATTAACTATTAGCACCTGGGTTTACAGAAAATCAGATTCTGGAATCACGGAAAGAATTGTATCCAAATCAGATGCTGCTGATGCAGGAACTAATGATTATACTTATTGGGTTCAGATACAAACTACAGATGATATTAGCATTGGAATAACAAAAACCGATGGGACGAGTAATGTTTATCTTATTGGAATTAAAACAATTCCTGTAGGTCAGTGGACTCATATTATTGGAACAAAAAATTCTACTGGCTTTGCTTTATATATTAACGGCATATTTGATAATTCTGGTATTACTTCTGGAACAATGGGCAATATCGAACAAACTACTTTTCCAGTTTATATTGGGAGATTAGGCGATGCTGGAACTTGGGATTACAATCTTAACGGTTTTATAGACGAAGTCCGTATCTATAATCGTTCTCTGTCAGCAGACGAAGTCAATGTGTTATACAAGAGCAACCTGATTAAATTTAATGCAACTCAGTGGT
>CAYHEN010000004.1:0-31911 GCA_964355745.1 Candidatus Woesearchaeota archaeon | reverse complement strand
CAAGTGCAAAAGATATAGCAGGAAATGAAAACAAAACAGATACAAGGACAATAAACATTGACAACACTCCGAAGATAGAGTTCATTTCACCTCCAACTCCGGCTAATCAAACAACCACATCAAATACCTCTGTTTTTGTCAATGTGTCAATATTTGAAAGTTCTCTAAATGAAGTCAAGTTCAACTGGAATGGAACAAATTACACACTTTATAATGATTCTCTTATATTAATGTATAATTTTGAGAATAAGTCAGAGTTAGGAGAGAATTCCACCATTTTCGCAGATGTGAGCAAATATGGGAATAACAATGGAAATTGTACAATTGGTTCAGGATTTTGCCCTAAACTTAATACAACAGCAGGAAGATATGGAAATGCAATGACATTTGATGGAATTAATGATTTTATTATGACGGGGAATATTTCCAGAAATTTAGGAACAGTGAATGGTCCTTATACTCTCTCTGGGTGGATTAATGTAATGCCTGGAGAGACTGATGGAAATATTATACATTTATCTGCTGCATCTAATGGGGGGGGATGGTGCTTACCTCCTGTGCAATTAGTTGGAGGTAAGCTAAGAGTCCAGAGCTGGACAGGAGTTGCTGCTCTTGCTAATGGAACAACAACAATTAATCCAGGAGTTTGGTATCATTTTACTAATACCTGGGATTCTACAAATGGGCTTAGGTTATATGTTAATGGACAATTAGATGCAAGTGCATCTCAGGCAACATATTCAGCAAGCGGTTCAAATAATTATTTCTTTTTTGGATTTAATTCAGGCATTGGTTGTAGTTATGAGAATGGATATTTTAACGGCTCCATAGACGAAGTCCGTATCTACAATCGTTCATTGTCAGCAGATGAAGTCAATGTGTTATACAAGAGCAACCTGATTAAATTTAATGCAACTCAGTGGTACTTACAGGTAAATTACTCAACTCTGTCAGGAGACTTTGTTACTGGAGAGGGTTATACTTATTCTGCAAGTGCAAAAGATATAGCAGGAAATGAAAACAAAACAGATACAAGAACAATAAATATTGACAGCACTCCGAAGATAAGTTTTATATCTCCTCCTACTCCAGCCAATGAGACTTCAACATCAAATACCTCTGTTCTTATTAATGTCTCACTATCAGAGCCTTATCTAAATGAAGTTAAATTCAACTGGAATGGAACAAATTATACTCTGTATAATGACTCTCTCGTTTTAATGATGAATTTTGAGAACAAATCTGAATTAGGAGAGAATTCAACTTATGTTGTTGATTTAAGCAAGTATGGAAATAATGGCAATTGTTCTGGTGTAAATTGTCCTGCATTAAATACAACAGCAGGAAAATATGGAAATGCAATGACATTTGATGGAATTAATGATTATTTCATTACTCTAAATATAAGCAATACGTTTATTCCTAATGGATTTGCTCTTGCTTCATGGTTTAAAACCTCTTCAGGCGTTGGAACTAAAACAATTCTGAGAACCGCATTGTCGGGGGTTACTGATACAGCAATGGTTGTTAATTGGACAAGTTTAACTCCAGCAAGCGGGGATAAATTAACTTGTGGGGGTTATGGTGGTACATGGACTAATCAATACGTAATTGGAACAAGCAATGTCAATGATAATAACTGGCATTATGGAGTCTGTGTTTATGATGGAACAACAATGTTCGTGTATGTTGATGGTCGTTTAGAAAATTCATTTACATTCGGAGTAGACCCCTACTATACAAGCCTTCCTTGGTATATAGGAAGATATCCTGTTTCAAATATAGAGTTATTCAACGGCTCTATAGACGAAGTCCGAATTTACAATCGTTCATTGTCAGCAGACGAAGTCTATGAACTTTATGCAAGCAACTTGATGAAGTTCAATACAACGCAATGGTACTTGCAGGTTAATCAGACTAAATATAGTTCAAGCCAGGACTTTATTGCAGGAACTTACACCTATTCTGCATCAGCAAAAGATGTTGCAGGCAATGAAAACAAAACAGATACAAGAACAATAACCCTGACATCAAATCCAGTGACTGATTGTTCTAATTTAACAGTCGCTAATACACTTTACATACTAAATAATAATATAGTCAACCATCAAATAAACACTGCCTGCATGAACATCACAGCACAGAACATTACCTTAGACTGCCAGGGTTACAATATTTATTCAATAAAGAATTACACAGGGGTTTTCTCCAATCAATTGAATACAACAGTGAAGAATTGTAATATAACTATGGGGCAACTGGCAAACCCTGCAAACACTAATGCAAGGGGCATTTATTTCTATGGAGCAAATTACAGCAACATTATCAATAATAATCTTACATCTCAAGGATATGGAATCTATTTTAATTTTTCTTCAAATAATATCTTAATCAACAACACAGGAACAAGTTTAAGTCATGCGATTGATATTTGGTATTCTCAAAATAATATCCTAACAAACAACATAGGAATAAGCAATTCAAGCGGAGCTTATGGACTTTTTTTGTACAATTCCCAAAACAGTAATTTAACTAATAATGTTGGGATAGGCAATATGAGTGGTTATGGGATTATACTTGCTTATTCAAACAATAGCATTTTAATCAATAATACAGGAATAGCTACTGGCAATTATGCCGGACTTATCCTCAGTTCATCTTCAAACAATATCTTAATCAACAACACAGGAACAAGCAATTCAAATATAGGGATTTATGTTACAACATCTTCACACAATAATAATTTAACGAACAATGTTGGAGCAAGCAATTCACAATCTGGAATACTTATTAATTCAAATAATATCAATCTAATTAACAACACAGGAATAAGCAATTCGGGTCCAGGAATTACCCTTTCTTCATCTATATACACTATCTTAATCAACAACACAGGAACAAGCAATTCAAGTAGAGGAATTTATCTTAGTTATTCTCCAAATACTACGATACTTAATACACAAGCAATCGGCTATCTGGCAGGAAGCACTGGATTTTTCATCTGGAGATCAAATAATACCTTAATCCAGGATTGCATAAACATCTCAGGAATACTTTTTGATGTTGATAATGAGATTTATTCTTATAACACAACATTCCTTAACTGCTCCTACAACATATCCAAGGAAATAAATAATGCCAGCTCCTCATTAACAAGAAAATGGTACTATAGAGCATATGCAAATGATACTGCTGGAAATAATGTTATTGCAGAGATAAATGCAACAGACAAGGCAGGAAACCTTGAGTTTTCCATTGACACAGATGCAACAGGTTTTACAGGCATAACAAACATTACAGACTATGATGTAACTGGAGGAACAAGATACTTCTACAGCAATTATACAATAAGAGCAGATAATTCATCATATCTCGCAAGTCCAGTCAGCCATACATTTAATGCGAGTTTGGGAAACAATTTGTATGACTATTTTACCTTTAGTGATTATCTTACTGATTGTAAAAATCTTAGTATTGCAGGAAGAACTTACACTCTTCAAGGTGATATAATAAACCACAACATAAACACTGCCTGCATGAACATCTCAGCACAGAATATAACTCTTGACTGTAACGGATATAACATTTATTCAATACAAAACTACACAGGAGTTTTCTCAAATCAGCTCAATACAACAGTGAAGAATTGTAATATTACTATGGGGGATATGAGAAACTCTACTGCCAGAGGCATTTATTTTATAGGTTCAAATTACAGCAATATTCTTAATAATAATGCTACATCTGGTAGGGGAATAGTTTTTTTAAATTCTTCAAATAATACCTTAACCAACAACAGAGGAACAAGCAATTCAAGTTGGGGAATCTTTATTGATTCCTCTTCAAACAATACCTTAATTAACAACACAGGAACAAGTAGTTCAGGTAGTGGAATTGCTGTATCTGAATCTTCAAAAAACATTTTAACTAACAACACGGGAATAAGCACTTTAGGTGATGGAATCCGGATTGCATCTTCAAATAACAGTATCTTAACAAATAATACAGGAACAAGCGATTCGGGTGCGGGAATTATATTTGCTTTAATTACTTCATCCTCAAGCAACAACATTTTTATCAATAACAGAGGAACAAGCACTTCAGGCGAGGGAATTTATCTTGATTCAGCTTCAAATCATACCTTAACAAATAATATAGGAACAAGCACTTCAAGTGTTGGAATTTATCTTACTTTATCTTCAAATAATATTCTAATAAATAACAGTGGAAATGGCTCAATCTATGGAATTCAGGTTGCTTCATCTTCAAATAATACTTTAATCAATAACAGAGGAACAAGTAGTTCAGGTAGTGGAATTTATCTCTCTTCATCTTCAAATAATACTTTAATCAATAACACAGGAACAAGCAGTATAGATGTGGGAATTATTCTTTCTTCCTCTTCAAACAATACCTTAATTAACAACACAGGAACAAGCAATTCAGGTATTGGAATTTATCTTTATTCATCTTCAAACAACAATATCTTAACCAACAACACAGGAACAAGCAATTCAAGCGAGGGAATCTATCTTGGTTTATCTTTAAACAATACTTTAATCAATACACAAGCAATTGGCTATCTGGCAGGAAGCACTGGATTTTTCATCTCAAGTTCAAACAATACCTTAATCCAGGACTGCATAAATGTTTCTGGAGTAGGTTTTGATGTTCAAATAAGCGGTTATTCTTATGATACTACCTTCATCAACTGCTCATACAACATCTCAAAGGAAACAGTAACAGCAACCTCTACACTAATAAAAAAATGGTGGTACAGAGCATATGCAAATGACACTTCTGGAAATCCAGTTGTTGCAGAGATAAATGCAACTAATGTAACAGGAAACTTTCAGTTTTCAATAGATACAAACTCAAGCGGATGGACAAACATGACAAATATCACAGATTATGTTGTAAGTGGAGGAACAAGATACTTCTACAGCAATTACACAATAAGAGCAGATAATAATTCATATGTCTCAAGCCCAGTCAGCCATACATTTAATGCGAGTTTGGGAAACAATTTGTATGATTATTTTACCTTTAGTGATTATATTACTGATTGTAAAAATTTAACCCAGGCAGGAAGAACCTACGCCCTTGGAGCAGATATAGTAAATCACAACATAAATACAGCATGTATAAACATCTCAGCACAGGATATAACTCTTGACTGTAACGGATATAACATTTATTCAATAAAGAACTACACAGGAGTTTTCTCTAATCAATACAATACAACAGTGAAGAATTGTAATATAACTATGGGAAGCACAGATAATTTGGATGCCATAGGTATTTACTGGAATAGTGCAACTTATGGAAATATATTAAATAATAATGCTACTGCTGGCCGTGGAATCTTTCTTGTTTCTGACTCTTTAAACAACAATCTAACAAATAATATAGGAAGAAGCAATTCAATTTCTGGAATCGTTCTTCTTTCTTCATACAATCTTTTAACAAACAATACAGGAATAAGCAATTCGAGTTTTGGAATCTATCTTATTTCATCCTTAAATAAATTAATCAATAACAAAGGAACAAGTAATTCAAATGCAGGTATTTATTTTTCTTCGACTTTAAATACTATTTTCATCAACAACACAGGAACAAGCGATTCAGGCGAGGGAATCTATCTTTATTACTCTTCAAATAACATTTTAATCAACAATACAGGAATAAGCAATTCAACTAGTGCAATCTATCTTGTTTCATCCTTAAATAATACTCTAAAAGATAACACAGGAACAAGCGATTATACAGGAATTTATCTTTCTTCCTCTTCAGACAATAATACCCTAATCAATAATAGAGGAAATGGTACAGTCTATGGAATTTTTCTTTCCTCATCTTCAAACAATACCTTAACAAACAACACAGGAACAAGCACTTCAAGCACAGGAATTTGGCTTAGTTCATCCTCAAATAATATTTTAACAAATAATACAGGAACAAGCAGTATAGATGTTGGAATTTTTCTTTCCTCATCTTCAAACAATACCTTAACAAACAACAGAGGAACAAGTAATTCGGGTATAGGAATTTATCTCTCTTCCTTCTCAAATAATAATATTTTCATCAACACCACAGGAACAAGCAATTCAAGTGCAGGAATTTATCTTCTTTCATCTTCAAACAATACATTAATCAATACACAAGCAATAGGATATCTGGCAGGAAGCACTGGATTTTTCATCTCAAGTTCAAACAATACCTTAATCGAAGATTGTATCAATATATCAGGAATAAGTTTAGATGTTCAAATAAGCGGTTATTCTGATAACAGCACTTTTACCAACTGCTCATATAATATAGATAAAGAAACAATAGTAACCTCCACATTAATCAGGAAATGGTACTACAGGGCTTATGTGAATGATAGTGCAGGAACTGCTTTAAGTGGGGTTAATGTAACTTTCTTTAATAAAACAGGAAATTATAATTTTAATTTAACAACAGATGTAAATGGATTTACCCAAATAGGGAAAATAATTGATTACATAAATAATGGAGGAACAAGGTATTATTATTCTCCTTATTCAATCAATGCAACAAATGGAAGTTTGATAGCTGGACACAGCTTTAATGCTTCTAATGGAAATAATTTAAGCGATTGGTTTACTTTAACACCAACTGCAGCAGATAATCCTCCAGAGATAACTGCTGTCTATAATAGTAGCATAACAACTACTTTGAATCAAGGTCCTCTTGCAACAAGCGTAATTATTAATTTCACAGCGTATGATGCAGACGGCAATCTAAATTATAGCACAGCGAGGGTGAATATATCTCTGACAGGAGAAGTGACAAGGCAAAATATGAGCTGTTCCAGATACGAATCTTCTCCGACTTATGCAAATTTCACATGTAACATAACCATGTTTTGGTATGATGGAGCAGGAAACTGGAATATAACTGCATCAATATGGGATAATACGACTCTTTCTGTAAAGAACGATTCAACAACCCTCTATGTTGGAGCGACAACAGCCTTTGAAATAGCTCCTGGTAATTTAACTTGGAATGCTTTTATAGCAGGCTCGACAAATCAGACAGCAAACAATGACCCCCTTATATTAAATAATACAGGAAACCAGCCTGTTGGTATTGCTACAGGAACATCAAACATAACAATCAATGCGACGCACTTGCGTGGAGAGATAGATAATACAAAAATCTTGATAGCAAATAATTTCTCTGTCTCTACACTAACAGGAGGAGCATGCACAGGAGATGCATGTTTGGAATGTGGTGGAGGCTTAACAGGAAATCTAAGTTACGGGCGTTTTACAAATATAACTTCAGCATTTTTGCCAAAAGGAAATTACACACAAGAAGATGGAACAGGGCGAGAGCAATTGTATTTCTGCCTGAGAATTGCTGGAAGAGAACTTACAGGACAGCCCTATTCTACATCTCAGGAAGGCTCATGGGTTATAAGAATTTTCTTAGTCGCATTTATTCCTGCAAAGAAGAAACGAAAAAAGAGATTACAAGATGATAAACTTCTCGATGCATTGAATCTAATTACAGGTGAATTAAAGGAAAAAGAAGAATTACTGCAAAAAATAATTGAGAAATTAAAGAGCAGATATAATGTAGAAGAGAAAGAGATCTGGGATATAATAAAATCAGGAAAAGAAACAACAATCCCAATAACAATTTTCTCTAAGCAACTTGGGGGATTAGAAGCAGTTAGTAAATATATGAAAGAAAACTTAAATATGACTTACAGCGAGATTGCAAAAGAACTCAAGAGAAATGAAAGAACAATCTGGACGAGTTACAAAAGGGCAAAGCAAAAACAAAAAGAAATTTTTATAGAGAAGAAAGAAGGAATTTTAATACCAATATCTATTTTCAAGGATAAGGAATTAACAGTCTTTGAATCGGTTATTTCATACTTAAAAGAAAAGGGAATTAAATACAGCGAGATTGCGAAACTTCTAAACAGAGACCAAAGAAATATCAGAACTATATATATTAGAACCATCAATACATATTAGAACAATCAAAAAGAAATATTTAAAAACTTAAAAGAGCTTACTTCAAAATGAAAAGGGGTAAAACAAGAGGTAAAAATTATTTCATATTCATTTTTGTATTATTATTTATCATTGGAGTGTTAGCTGTTGGATATTTTACTGGAATTCTTGGAAAGATTACTGGGGTGCCTACAAAAAATGTTGGATTGAATGTAACAATAGGAGCTCCTCTAATAGTTGAGGTTAGGAATGGGAGTGCGACAATGAGTTTGAGTCAGGGTCCATTGGTAACAAGCAGAATTATTAATTTTACAGTTTATCACGGCGCAGGAGCACAATTTATAAATGACAGCACAGCAAGGATGAATCTCACTCTTGTTGGAGGAGTATCAGAAGTAGTCAGAAATCAGAGTGGAGTAAATTGCAGCAGAATTGCTTCTACTGCAAACAATGTAACTTACTCTTGTAATATGACAATGTTTTGGTATGACGGAGCAGGAGACTGGAATGTAACTGCATCAATAACAGACAACAACAGCAATATGGTTTTGAATTCCTCAACGACCCTTTATGTTGGTGCGACAACAGCCTTTGAAATAGCTCCTACTAATTTAAGCTGGGCAAGCGTAGGAATAGGCGCTAGAAACCAAACATCAGCCAATGACCCTCTTAACTTGACTAACACAGGAAACCAGGTAGTAGGAAATGCAACAGGAACAGCGAATATTTCCATGAATGCAACAGATTTAAAAGGAGAGGTAAATGATGTTTATTCTCTATTTGCCAATAATTTCTCTTACTCTCCCTCTTCAGGGGTATTAGAATGTGACGGGGGTTCTCCATATAATTTTAGCAGAAATATGTATTCAAATTTGACTAATTCGGTTTTATCAAAAGGAAATTACACCATTGGTGATACACTAACAGGGCGAGAGCAATTATGGTTTTGCTTGAGAATTGCTGGAGCTGAACTTATAGCCCAGCCATATTCAACTGTAAATATGACTCCCTGGACTGTAAAGATATATTAATAAAATGAGAAATGTTAGTAAAACTATGGTTAGAAGAGAGGTTTTAGCAGGGCTTATTTTACTTCTTTTTATTAGTAGTATCTCTGCTTTTGCAGTTTCTTCTGATTACTGGAGTGGAAATTCGCTTAAGTTGGCTCCAGGAGAGACAAAAGAGTTTTCAATTATTCTTCAGAATTTAGTAGGGACTTCAGATATAAGAATAAAAGCAGTCGTAACAAGCGGTTCTGAAGTTTTAACAATAACAGATTCAAGCGATACTTATTTAGTTCCTGCCGGAGAAAAAATAAATGTGAATTTCAGAGTAACTATACCAATAGATGCAGAACCAGGGCAGATATACAATGCAAAGATAGATTTTTCAGAAAGGAGAGATAGTTCAAGCGGGGAGTTTGGATTTGGCACAGCAATAGGGCAGGCTTTTGATATCGTAGTTCCTTCAACAGTTTCAAGACGTTCATGGTTAGAAAATAATCTTGTCATATTATACTTAGCAATAGGAATAGCAGTTCTCTTGATAATAATCTTTATACTAAGAAAGGGACTAAAGAAGATACTAAGAAAGGTTATGAAAGGAAAGTCGCATAAAAGATAATTCTGTCAGGAAAATTTAAATATCGGTTACAGCGAGATTGCGAAACTTCTAAACAGAGACCAAAGAAATATCAGAACTATATATATTAGAACCATCAATACATATTAGAACAATCAAAAAGAAATATTTAAAAACTTAAAAGAGCTTACTTCAAAATGAAAAGGGGTAAAACAAGAGGTAAAAATTATTTCATATTCATTTTTGTATTATTATTTATCATTGGAGTGTTAGCTGTTGGATATTTTACTGGAATTCTTGGAAAGATTACTGGGGTGCCTACAAAAAATGTTGGATTGAATGTAACAATAGGAGCTCCTCTAATAGTTGAGGTTAGGAATGGGAGTGCGACAATGAGTTTGAGTCAGGGTCCATTGGTAACAAGCAGAATTATTAATTTTACAGTTTATCACGGCGCAGGAGCACAATTTATAAATGACAGCACAGCAAGGATGAATCTCACTCTTGTTGGAGGAGTATCAGAAGTAGTCAGAAATCAGAGTGGAGTAAATTGCAGCAGAATTGCTTCTACTGCAAACAATGTAACTTACTCTTGTAATATGACAATGTTTTGGTATGACGGAGCAGGAGACTGGAATGTAACTGCATCAATAACAGACAACAACAGCAATATGGTTTTGAATTCCTCAACGACCCTTTATGTTGGTGCGACAACAGCCTTTGAAATAGCTCCTACTAATTTAAGCTGGGCAAGCGTAGGAATAGGCGCTAGAAACCAAACATCAGCCAATGACCCTCTTAACTTGACTAACACAGGAAACCAGGTAGTAGGAAATGCAACAGGAACAGCGAATATTTCCATGAATGCAACAGATTTAAAAGGAGAGGTAAATGATGTTTATTCTCTATTTGCCAATAATTTCTCTTACTCTCCCTCTTCAGGGGTATTAGAATGTGACGGGGGTTCTCCATATAATTTTAGCAGAAATATGTATTCAAATTTGACTAATTCGGTTTTATCAAAAGGAAATTACACCATTGGTGATACACTAACAGGGCGAGAGCAATTATGGTTTTGCTTGAGAATTGCTGGAGCTGAACTTATAGCCCAGCCATATTCAACTGTAAATATGACTCCCTGGACTGTAAAGATATATTAATAAAATGAGAAATGTTAGTAAAACTATGGTTAGAAGAGAGGTTTTAGCAGGGCTTATTTTACTTCTTTTTATTAGTAGTATCTCTGCTTTTGCAGTTTCTTCTGATTACTGGAGTGGAAATTCGCTTAAGTTGGCTCCAGGAGAGACAAAAGAGTTTTCAATTATTCTTCAGAATTTAGTAGGGACTTCAGATATAAGAATAAAAGCAGTCGTAACAAGCGGTTCTGAAGTTTTAACAATAACAGATTCAAGCGATACTTATTTAGTTCCTGCCGGAGAAAAAATAAATGTGAATTTCAGAGTAACTATACCAATAGATGCAGAACCAGGGCAGATATACAATGCAAAGATAGATTTTTCAGAAAGGAGAGATAGTTCAAGCGGGGAGTTTGGATTTGGCACAGCAATAGGGCAGGCTTTTGATATCGTAGTTCCTTCAACAGTTTCAAGACGTTCATGGTTAGAAAATAATCTTGTCATATTATACTTAGCAATAGGAATAGCAGTTCTCTTGATAATAATCTTTATACTAAGAAAGGGACTAAAGAAGATACTAAGAAAGGTTATGAAAGGAAAGTCGCATAAAAGATAATTCTGTCAGGAAAATTTAAATATCTATGTCTGCTTTTTATTCAATGAGGTGGGGTTTTGTCTTTTTGGTTTTGTTACTGCTAACTGCAAGTATAAGCGCGATAACTGTAAGAAGAACAGGGGAAGCAATTACAGGAAAGCCAATGCAGTATATGGGGCTGAATGTATCTATCATAGGTCCTCCCACACTCTCTCTAATTTCTCCAGAAAATAAAACTTATACAACCAACATCTCCCTTTTATTAAATTATACAGTAAGTGGAGAGGAAACAGTATGGTATAATCTTGATAAAGGAACAAATATAACAATAACTTCCTTTAGATATTTCAACACTTCAGAAGGAAGCCATACCCTTTATTTATATGCGAACAACACCCTGGGCGAAACATCAAGAAACGTGACTTTTTTTGTCAATGTTACAGATTCTGCTCCTGTTTTTGGAGATATTAATTCTTCAATCTTTGTTTGCGAGAATCATGCTTTAAGTTATTTTTTTAATGTGACAGATCTTAATGGACAAATTTTGCAACTTGCACTTACTCCAACAGACCCTTTTTATCTTGATACTATCTTTACTTCTGGTGCAATCACTACAACAATTGAATTATTTTCAGGAATCATAACTGAAGGCGATTCTACTAATAGTGGTAATGGTTGGAAAATTCATGAAGAAACAATCGAAGTTACTGATCAACTATATTCAGACACTGCTTATACAAATATAACTGCCATACGATTAAATGATGCTCCTGTTATCGCAACTATTGGGGTTCAGACAGTATGGACAAGCGGAGGTAATTCAACATTTTATAAACAAGTTGGAGTAACAGACGAGGAAGACGGAAATCAGAGTTCTGGAAATTTAGGTTTTAATATTAGTTTCTTGAATAGCAGTTATTTATTTAATATCACCAATAATGGAATTATGAATTTTACTCCTAACTCAAGCCAGGTTGGAGTTTATAATATTAGTGTTTGTGTTAATGACACGGGGATAGATAATCCTCATGCAAACATTTCTGCATTATGCGGTCAGGATGGAAGTTCTATAACAACTTGTCAAAATTTCAGTTTAACTGTAACTAATGAAAATAGAGCCCCTACCATTACTAGTTATTACCCAGGGAATTTAAATTTAAGTGTTCTTGGAACAGATAGTTTGTATTTCAATATTTCAGAATATGACCCTGACGGAACAATTCCAGATGCTTATTGGTATATCGATGGTATTTTTCAAGAGTACGATTCAGGCAGTTTAGTTGATGAATTTACCTATAGTTTTGGGTGTGGGGTTTCTGGAGCAAAAAAGATTAAAGCAGAAATAACTGACGGTTTGTTAAATGATTCTATGGAGTGGAATATAAATGTGGGGGGAGTAGGATGTCCTGCAAGTGTTGCTGGGGGTGGTGGTGGAGCATTTTGTAAAGAAAAGTGGGTTTGTGGCATATGGCAAGTTTGCCAAAATACAGAAAAATCTTTGGAGGCAGGACTTTTATCTGGGGAAGATTATAGGATTATTAAAGAGCAATGTATAAGGAATTATTGGGATGATGAATTGTGTGGAGTGCAGACAAGAGCATGTTTTGATATAAACTTATGTAATACAGCTTATTCTAAACAACCTCGGTTTCAAAGCTGTCATTACACTGAAAAACCAAGTTGTGATGATAGAATTAAAAATTGCCATGATGGGGCTTGTGAATTGCTTATAGATTGTGGAGGTTCTTGCTCTCCTTGCCCTTCTTGCTCAGACAAAATACAAAATCAGGGGGAGAGAGGAATTGATTGTGGAGGTCCTTGTCCCTGGAAATGTCCTAAAGAAAAACCCTTATTAGAAAGGATTGAAATCTTGTATCTACTTATAGTTATTACTTTGATACTTATCATAATCATAATAATAAAGATTGTAAAAATAATTCAACATAAGAAGAGTATTAGGGGTAAGAACAAAAATATTTAAATAGTTACTCTTAGTTACTTTGGGTAACTAAGATGGTTGATAAATCCAAAGATACAAGTTCTGTTGTAAAAATTAATTCTTTTTTATTAAAAAAAGTTAACGAATTTATTAAAAGAGAAGAGAATAGATTGAAATTTGTAAATAAAAAACAACTCATTGATATTGCCGTATATGAATATTTAAAAAAAATTGAAAAAACTAACAAAAATGTTAAAAAGGGGTAAAGATGAATAAGAGAAAAAACAGCGTTTTATTTTGTGCAGGATTATTAATAGTAATTCTCTTAATGTTTTTTGTATTAGCCAAACCCCAATTTAATGGGGCTGCAGCAGGAAAAACATATTATGGTTTAGAAGACATACTCTATCCTCATAACTTCACATCTAATTTAAGCATTATAGAACCAAACTTGTCATTTTCTTTTATATATATTAATAGTTCAGAACATCCAAACTTTAGCATTTCTGATTTGTCCTGGATATTTTGGAATGATTCAGCTCTAGGAATTATGCTCATCAATTCTACTAAAGATAATGAAACGGGGTTTTTTAACATGTCTATTAATGTTATTAATAATACTGGTTGGGGTGATACTGCTCCTTTTTATTTTCAGATAAATGCAACGAATGATGCTCCAAACTTCACGAACATTAAGGCAGGATATAATTTAACTCAGAATCAAAATTTTCTTGATTACATTAATGCTACAGATGAAGAAAAGCATTATCCTTTAACTTTTAATGTGTCTTTTTTAAGCAATAATTGCACTCATGCAAGTTGGAGCGGGAGAAATAATAATGAAAATTGCTCCTTATTTAAATTTGGATTTAATTTAACAAATGTCCCTAATGTATCAGCCTCAATGAATTTTACGCCTGCTAAAAATGATGTAGGTACTTATTGGGCAAATATTTCAGTTACTGATTATGGTAAAAATTATACATGTCCTCATGCTTATTGCGATAATTCAACATATATACAAAATAAAACAACATTTTATTCAAAAATAGTTAAATTTAATGTTTTTTCTGCCTTAGAGATTAATGCTACTGATTGTCAGAATAAAATATTTCAAGAAAATGTTTCAGGAACTTGCCAAATTAATATAACTTCAAAAGGCGAAGCCAATAATCTCAATATTTCAAGTTTGGCTATTTTAAGAAATTATGGTGGAAATGTCTCAAACAAAAGTTGGTTTTTTGCAAATACCTCAACAACAACGGCAAACTTTACCTCAACTGTCACTATTAATGTTACTCCACATAAGACTGAAATTGGAAACTGGACTATTAATTTTAGTGTTGTTGATACTACCTTCAATGAAAATTTAGTTGAACAAATCAATGTTTATGTAAATAGAAATTCTTCATTAAATGATGTTCCTGATTTAGCATCCATACTTAATACAAATACATCTACTGATTTGGAAAAAGTTATTAATTTGACTGTTTATGATGATGACTTACTAATCCCCGATAAAAATGAGAGTGTGGGAGGTTATAATGAAACAACTACATTTACTTATACTATCTTAAACCAATCAAATTTATCTCAAAGTTTATCTTTATCTAATTTTTCAATTACTATTTTAAATATGCCTGCTGTAGCAGGGGGGTTGTTGACTAACAGGACTAAAGCTGAAATTAGATTTACAGCAAACAGTTCTGGTGTTGGAAATTATACAATTAATATAACTGTTAATGATTCTGAAAATTCTCTTGATTCTGAAATATTTAATCTTAGTATTTTATCAAATAATTTTCCTACGTGGAATCAGACAATTTATGCCTTTTTACGTACGGTTAATTCAACCTTAGCTACCACTGTACAATTTGGACCAATTAATCTTACGCGTGAGAATTATTCTAGTGATCCTGATGGTGATATTTTAAGTTTCACAAATGGTTCAGGCGCATTTCCTGGCTTTAATCTTTCTTCAAACGGGATAATAGACTTTACACCATGGAAGCAAGATGTAGGTTACTGGAGTTTTAGTGTAACTGCAACAGACCCCTTAGGGTTGCAAAATACAACCACTTTTATTTTTAATATAACCAACATAAATAGCGTCCCTGTTATTCAAACTCCTATTTCTGTAACTAATGCTTCTGTTGATGCTAATTCAAATATAAATGCCAGAGAGGGTAATTATACTATTATTTCGTTATGGATTTGGGATGAAGATTTTAGAATTGCAGCTAGTCAAAAAATTTATTATAATGAATCTCTCACACTTAACTTAACTATTAAAGGATTAAATACTAACTTGTTTAATTTCACAAAAGATTCAAGTTTTCCAACTTCTGGAAGTAATCTAAGCAGATATACTGCAACTTTTACTCCAAATCAAGCAGATACCGGGAATTATAACATAACAATAAATGTTACAGATCTGGGTAATTCTTCAGATGTTTTGGAGTTTAATTTAACAATAAGTTCAGTTAATGATGCACCTGTTTTAATGGAATTAACAAATCACACTTCTGCTATAAATAGGACATTTTATTATGACATAAATGCAACTGACGAAGAGGATGGAAATGACACACAGGGGAATTTGACTTTTTCGTATAGTTTTCCGAGTGGAACTGATTTTATAAATAACAATAAAAGCATATTTAACACAACCTCTGGTATTTTAAATATAACATTTAATGACACCCAAGGTGGAAGTTATAGAATAAATATAAGTGTTAATGATACAGGAGGTTCAATAGGTTCTAGAGTTTTTGGAATAGATGTTTATGGTATTCCTAATATTACTTATCCCCCTTCTGGAGAGAATTTCAGTTTGCAAGAAAATGTAATTTCTAACTTGACTTTTAGAGCAAATCATTCTGTACAAGATAATCTAACTTATGAATTTTATATAAATGGCACCTTAAAATACAATTTAACATATTATGGGAATAATACAAATTTAACATGGCAGTTTACTCCTAACTTTACAGATGAAACTTATGGGCAATTTCGGAATTTGACTTTAGTTGTTTATACATCAAATTCTAATATTGAAAACAGAACTAATTTAAATACAACTTCAATCTGGAATATTAATATAAGCCATACAAATTCTCCTGTTACCTTTAGAGGGTATATACCGGATCAACAAACTGATTATAATAATGTTATAACTATAACCCTATCACAATATTTTTCAGATATTGATTATAGTGATTCATACTATAATCAAACAATTAATTTCATAACAAGAAGTAATTCTACACCTAGTTATATTACTTCGAGTATCTCCAACTGGACATTAACTCTATCTTCATCAATTGCTGTTGTAGAAATTTTGAATATTACTGCAAATGATTCTCTTACTAATGTTACAAGTAATGATTTTAAAATTCAGTTTACAACTCCAACCACCACTCCAGTCCCAGTCCCTACAACGGGTGGGGGAGGTACAACTCCTGTTTCATTAAAGATAATTATACCCGATCCTGTTTCAGCATATCAAACAGATAAAATAGTGGTCCCAATAACTCTTTATAATAGTGGAGAAACGACTCTTTCGGGTATTAGTTTAACAAGCAGGGTAGTTAAAGATAATTTGCTTAGAGATGACATAAGCGTTTCCTTTGATAAATCAAGTTTTTCTTCACTTACAGCAGGACAGAAGGAAAAGGTTACATTAACTATTAATGTGAATACAATGCAACTTGGAACATTTGAGATAACTATTAATGCGAGTGTGAAAAGTCCGAAATATCATGATTGGGGAAAACTTTATCTTACAATTAAAGAGGGCAGTTTAGACAAATTACTATTCGTAGAAGAATTTATTGCAGAAAATCCAGAATGTATAGAGTTAACAGAGATTGTGAACGAAGCCAAAGAATATTTTAAAAGAGGAGATTTTACTAACGCTGGATTAAAAATAAGTCAAGCGATTGATGCATGCAAAGAAGCCATTTCCCAACCGGGAAGAGCAAGGGCAAGAGAGAAAATTGAAGATAAGTTATATTATTATTTATTTATAGCGACACTAATCAGTTTTTTTGTTGGAATCTTATATTATTTTTATGGAAGAATCAAGCTAAAAAGAAGTTCTTCAAAGAATTTAAAACCAGAAAGAAGTATATTTAATAAAACACTTTTAGTCATTGGTATAGGATTAATTATCTTATTTGCATTAAATGCCAAACTAATCGGATTTGTAACTAATAATATTTTTTCAATTAACCAGAATAAATTTAATTTAAGTTTTATTTTTATAATAGGCATTTTATGTTTTTTAATTTTCTTAAATAAAAAGAAGATCGGTAAGTTTGTAGAGATTATAATAAATAAGATTTATAAAAAATATTCTAAAAAAAGAATTAAGGATTTATTTAAAAAGAAAGTTTATACTGCCTCAGGAGATTATGTTGGAAAAGTTGAGGATGTTATTTTAGGAAAAAATAAAATTAATAGCTTAAAAATTAAATTAGATAACAAGGTTAAGAAAAAAAATAAAATAAACCTTAAGGGAATTATTATAAGGTATCAGCAAGTTAAAAGTATTGGACATATATTAATCGTTGAAGAAAGCGTATTAAAATTAAATAAAAGAAATATTTAATAATGTTAAACACAATTTATTCATAACGGTCTATAAAAATGGAAAAAAGGGTAAGGGAATGGGCAAAAGAAGGGATAAAAAGAGGATATACTAATCAGGAAATAATAGATTTACTTAGTCAAAACAATTTTGAGAGTAAACAAATAGAAGAAATTTTATCAATCTGTGATGCTTTGAGAAAGAGTAATAATCTTCATAAAGATTTTTTAGAAGATAAGAGGGGGGAAGAGCAAAAAGAAATATATGTAAAAGATGGGGAAAATGCGGTGATTCCTGACGAAATAAAAAAGGTTTCTGAACTTATCTCTAAAACTAAGAAAGAAGTGGCCAAAGTAGTTATTGGACAGGAAAAAGTAATTGACGCCTTTATATGTGCTCTGCTTTGCGATGGACATGTTTTACTAGAAGGAATTCCAGGGATAGCAAAAACCCTCATTGTAAAAACGTTAGCTGAAGCTTCAGGGTGTAGTTCAAAAAGGATTCAGTTTACAGTTGATTTATTGCCAAGCGATATTTTGGGAGTTACTACTTATACTCCTCAAAAAGGTTTTGAAACAATTAAAGGGCCAATATTTGCTAATTTTATTATCGCAGATGAGATTAACAGGAGTCCTCCAAAAACACAATCAGCATTAATCGAATGTATGCAAGAAAAACAAGTTACAATTGGTAAAGAAACTTTCAAACTCTCTCTCCCGTTTTTTGTAATGGCGAACAATAATCCTATTGAAACAAGCGGGGTTTATGATCTTCCTGAAGCCCAAATTGATCGGTTTTTATTTAAATTATTTATACACTATCCTCAAAATAAAGAAGAAAAAAAAATTATGGAGGAAAATATTACTCTTAAAAAATTTGAAGATTTTAATATTAAACCTATTCTTTCTCAGAAAAAAATTATTGATATGCAAAATATAACTAAAAGTATCTATATGGACGACAAAGTAAAAAACTATATTATAAACATTGTTGATAAAACAAGACAAAAAGATTTTAAAAATAGCGAGTATATAGAATGGGGAGCTTCTCCTAGGGCAAGTATTGGTTTATTTATAGCATCTAAAGCATGGGCTCTAATGAATGGAAGGGATTATGTCATACCAGAAGATGTAAAAGATATAGCGCATTATGTTTTAAGACACAGGATTATTCTTAACTATAAAGCAGCAGCACAGGGGATTAATTCTGATAAAATAATAGATAAAATATTGAACGAGGTTGATATAGAAGATGGATTCAAAAAGAAGACTTAATGTAGATATTGATACGAGCATAAATGATTTTAGATCTATGCTAAAAGAATTCAGATTAAAAAGAAAAAGGGTTATTTTCAGAGGAAGGGGATTGGAGTTTGATGGTTATAGAGATTTTACTTTTGATGACGATGCAAAAAATATAGACTGGAAATCAAGCTTAAGAGCACAAAAACTTCTTGTTAAACAATATGAAGAAGAAAGAGATTTAAAGGTTATGTTTCTGGTTGATGTTGGAAGTAATATGGTGTTTGGTTCAACCAAAAAAATTAAATGCGAGTTTGCAACAGAGCTTATTGCTGCTCTTGCAGATCTGATTCTTAATTCACGGGACAGAGTTGGTTTTTTTTTATTTAGTAATACTGTAACTAATTTTGTTAATTGCAAAAGAGGAAAGAAACATTTTCAATTATTTATAGATATTTTATCTAATGGTCTAAATTATGGAGGAAAAACAAATTTAGATCAAGCATTGGATTTTGCAATTAATTATTTTGATAATTCTATTTTTTCGGTTATTATTGTTTCTGATTTTCTTAATATTACTAACGAAACTGAAAAAAAATTAAATCTTTTAGCGTATAGATTTGAAACAATTGCTATTCAAATAAGAGACCCCTTAGATGTAACTCTTCCAGAAATTAATGGGGAGGTTATGTTAGAAAATTTGTCAACTTCTGAGCAAGTGATTATTAATCCTAAGATTATTAAAAATGCGTATGAAAAATATGTAGCTGAACAAGAAAAGATATTCAAACAGGTTTTTGAGAAAAGCGGGGTGGATTATTTGAGTTTAATTACAGATAAATCTTTTGCTCCTTCTCTCGCAATGTTTTTAAAACAGAGAATGAGGGGTTTTTAAATGATATTCTCATTTTCACATCCACTATATCTTTTTTTATTATTCATAATTCCAATTTTTTTCCTTATACATTTTTTATCTTTAAAAAACAGAAAAAAAGTTGCATTAAAATTTGCTAACTTTGATGCAATTTCCAGAATACAAGGAGTTGATTTTTTTTCTAAAAATATTATACTACTTCTCTTGAGTTTGTTTATTATTTTATTGATGGTTTTAGCAGTTTCGGGGTTAACTTTTCATATTTCTAAACAATCAAGTTCTTTTTCTTTTGTTATAGCTATAGATAACTCACAAAGTATGCAAGCTGATGATTTTTCTCCGAATAGATTAACTGTTTCTAAGCAAGTAGCTAAAGATTTTGTAGATACAATTCCTTATGGGGCAGATATAGGGGTTGTATCTTTTTCAGGAAGTTCATATATAGAGCAAGATATATCACAAGATAAAAATGAAATAAAGAACGCAATAGGGAACATAGAATTAAGTGGATTTGGGGGGACAGATTTATATGAGGCAGTTATTACGTCGACAAATTTGTTAAAGAATAAAGAAAACAAAGCAATTGTTTTATTGAGTGACGGTCAAATAAATGTGGGAACTATAGAGCAAGTTATTGATTATGCCATTGGTGATGATGTAATTGTTCATAGTATTGCAATAGGAACAAAAGAAGGAGGAAAAACCGATTATGCTATCTCAAAACTTGATGAAGATTCTTTAAAGAGTCTCTCATATATGACTGGGGGAAATTATTTTACTGCAGAAACTAAGGATGCCCTCGCAGAATCTTTTGCAGAAATATTAAAATTAACAAAGAAGAAAGTTTCTATAAAAGTTTCTGATTATTTAATTTTGTTTGCTGTTATCTTATTTGCTATTAAGTTTTTTCTTGAAAATACCAAATATTTTTATATTCCTTAAGTAATTTTTGGATTTTTTCTCAGTTTTTATCTGTTCTTCTTTGGAGATTATTTTATTAGTTTTAATAATTTCAATTAGAAGATTAATTAATTTCTCAATTTTGTTGTTGTCTTTTTCTTTAGAATATAGCGCTATACTCATTAGTTCACAAAATTCAACAGCTTTTACATTATTTTTCCGGTTGAAAAATTTTTTTAATTCAGAATATCCTGTAAACTTTCTTATTTTAAATGCTTCTTTAAAAAAATTTCTTGTGATTTTATTAATGGAACTTAAAATCTTTTTGGGGTTAGATTTGTCTATTTTTTTTATTTCCGATATATAAAAAGCATTCCAATTCTTTTTTCTTATTCTCTTATTAAGTTTTTTTTCTTTTATTATTACAACAATCAAAATAAGAGCTATTATAACAATAGATATAATCAGAATATTTCCTAAATTTTTTATAAATACCATTTTAATTTATACTCTTTCTGCCAGGAAATTTATTTTTACTCTAAAAACCTCTTTTTCATTAATTCATATAAGAAAATACATTTTTTAAACATTTTTAGAACTCTAGCAGGGGCCGGGGGTTTTGATTTTGAAGCGGGGGTTACAAATCTATAATTTGGAATAACACTTTTTCTTCATCTATAATCAGTCATTTCTTCAAAATTTAAATCGTTTATTTTAAGATTAAGAAATTCAGAAACACAAAATCCGCAGGCATATACTAAACTTCTCATTAATTTGCTTTTTTTAGCGGGGATTGCATTAAACAATTTTTTTATCTGTTAATTTTATGACCATAAAAGATTTAACATCATCTTCTGTTTATTCATTTTTAATAATTATATTATTTTCTTTTATGAAATCTTGGGGGGGTTTGATGATTACATTGCCTTTGAAGAAGATATAATCCTTTATTTGACTTTGGTTTTTTACTTTTCCTGCTAATTCATAGGAGAAGGCTTCTGTTGTTGTTCTTACTCGGATTAATCTTCGGAGCATTGAGTCTGTAGCCCATTCAGGATATTTTGAAATTTCATCAAAAATAGTGAGGGCTGGCCAGCACCTGACAGTAATTTTAAATATATCTTCGTCAGATTCTATATTATCCGCTTCTTCTATTAATTCAAAGAAAATATCGCACAATTTATCGAATAAATTTTCTGTTAATTTTTTGTCCATTGCTTCATCAAATTTATCACACTCATCTTTATCATAATAAATTGTGACTATATCGTCATTGCTCACAAAAATTGTGTTATAAAAACCTACTCCGAGCCATTTTTCTAGCTCTTTTGATTCACCTTCATACCAAGCCTTAATATCAAATAAAGAACATAGTCTTTCGATGTATTTAATGTAGGTATTCTTTTTCTCTTTTTTCATTTTAATGATTTATAAATTTCCTTAATTTTTTAGATGGAATTTTCATTTTTTATTTATTTTAGAATTTAAATTATCCAGGGGGGATTTAACATTTTTAATTTGATCTTGACTAATGTGAGTATAAATTCTTGTGGTTTCTAGATTTTCATGCCCCAATAATTGTTGTATAACTAGTAAATTTTCTCCATTTTCTAACAAGTGTGTAGCAAAAGAATGTCTTAGAGTGTGAGGAGTTACCTTCTTATTTATCTTAGCTTTTTTGGCAGCTTTTTTGATAATCATTTGGACATTTCTGGTTGATAGGGGTTTATCTTTTGAGAACAGATATTTGTTTTTGGGATTTTCATTTATGTATTTCTGAAGTGGTTTATCTATACTTTCAGCTATTTTAAACATTCTATCTTTGCTACCCTTACCTTTTCTAACCCACCCCATGTTCTGCTGAAAATCTAAATCTTTGGGAGTTAAATTGACTAGTTCTGAAACTCTTAAACCAGAAGAGTATAGCATCTTAGTTATTATCTTGCTTTTAACAAAATTAGTAGAATCTATTAAATCTCTGATTTCTTGTACAGATAGAACTATTGGAAGTTTTTTCTCTTTTTTCGGAACTTCTAATTTAACAAATATATCTGGCCTGTCTATTACTCTCTTGAAAAAAAATCTTAAACTAGATACTGCTAATGCTCTCGACTTGTTGCTATACTTTTCTATTAGGCCTGCTAAGAAAAATTTAACTTGATCTACCTCAATGAGTTTAGGATCTTGAATTAATTCTAAAAAGGGTTGAAGAAAAAAAAGATAAGATTCAATTGTTCTGGGACTATAACCCCTAAGTTTTAATTCAGTCTTAACTTTTTCTACATATTTACATACCTCTTCTTTTTGCATTATAGAAGAGATTAAGCGAAGTTTTTAAATATTTCGCCTAATCAGTATTAGACGAAGTTTTTGTGTGTAAAAGTAAAGTTTCAAGAAATATTGTTATTTTTATGAAGAAAAGATGAGAAGTTTTGCATTATTACCAATTGTATGCTCCATAAGGATTATCTTTTTTGCGAGAACCTGGACGTTTTCTGGACTGTTCTGTGCACTTAGGTTTGCTTTGTGCAAGTTTAGATTCTTTAATAGAAAGCCATTCAACTAAAGATTTAGCCGAGTTGATGTATTCTCGAACTTTATCAGGAGTTGTTTTAATTGCAAGACTGGCGATCTTCTTTTTGTTGAAATAATGAGGACATCCTTTAAAGTCCCAGAAAACAGCTTCTAAATTTCTGAAATCTCCCTCTTGATGATGTTCATAACATTGAAAAGATAAAGGCCAAGATAAAGGAGGTAAGTCGTATAAAACTCCTTTTTCTAAAAAATTTCCGTCCTTGTCCTTAAAAAATTCTTGCATTGAAACACGGAATATTGGACATATTTAAAGATTATTGTAATATTTTGTATTTATCGATGCAAATTTTTGACATAACTCTTTAGTGTGTGGCGAGGGTTGTTCACTAAGGTTATCTTAAGATACAATCTAAAGATCTTCCAAAAGGAAGGTATAAAAAATCAGAATCAGATTCTCCATTTGGACTAAACAACATCTTTGAACATGAAACAACAAGATATTCTGTTATAGAGTTCTTAGCAAGTTCTCTTGAAATTATTGGGATGTCTTTTTTAGGAAAAATTTTCACGGCAGAGAATTCCAAATTTTTTCTGATTTGATAATCTCTTTTGTTAAAGCGGAACTGACTATAAAGTCCAAAACGATAATGCCTGCTTCTTGGATCTGCCTCTCTTGTTTTAAGATTAATATGGTTCACTTCCTTTTTTAATAATTCAGATTTTAAAAAGTTTTAGGTATATCTGTTCACTATGGTTATCTTAGTTAAGGTGTTTAAACAGCTGTTTAAGAGCACTAAAAGGTGTTTAAAAAACAAACAGCTGTTTAAGGCTGTTTAAAACAGCTGTTTGCCATGTTTTTTATTTTTAAACAGCTGTTTTTTAGGCAATTTTTAAATGAAAATTTATTATTCTTATTAAATAAATTAGAGAACATTGTCGTCGGAAACAAAAGATTTTTAAAGCTGTTTTGACACGGATATATTATGTTTTGGCTGTTTAAGGGAAAAAAAGAGATTGAGAAGGTAAAAGAAGAAACAAGAAAAAGTTTTGATTCTGTTAAAAAAGATATTAGTTCTGTAACTGGATGGATTAAACACCTTGATTCTGAGAAAAATTTGCAGAAAAAAGATATTGACGAGATAAAAATGATTTTATCGACGATAAAAAGCGAGGTTGATGGACTGAAAAATGTTCTCTCCATAATGAACGAATTAAAAACAAACAGGGTGTTTAAAACACCCAAACAGGTGTTTAACAAACAAACAGCTGTTTATGCTGTTCAAACAGGTGTTCAAACAGGTGTTCAAACACCAAAATTAAGCCAATTTTCAGTAACTGAAAGAGCAATATTATGGATACTTTTGAACAGTGAAATAAAGTTGAGTTATGATGACCTAGCCGCTATGCTTGGAAAAGAGAGATCTACTATCAGAGGACAGATTAATACAATAAGACAGAAAAGTGAGGACCTGATTGAAGAAGAGATGGAGAAAAATGGCAAAAAGAGAGTGTTTATCCCAGAAAATATCAAAGAAAAGATGCTAAAAAAAACAAAAGTGAGAGTTAAATCAAATAAAAATGAAGAAAAATAAGTGGAAGAAATAAAAAAGAGAGTCGAAAATAGAGAAAAACAAAGAAAAAACAGAGTTTTTGAGGGAGGTTAGAAAAAATAAGAGCTAAGTCTGAAATAGGGAGCTTAACAGAAAATAGAGAGTTATAGTTATTCGGTTAGCGAGAAAAGTGTGGTTTTATATGAATTAAAGTTCTCTAAGCTGGAATATTACTGGCAAAGGAGCAATTTTCTTGAGTTTTTCAGAGATTGAAAGTTGAATCATTTTATTGTTAATTTTAATTTTCTCGACGGGAATTCCTTTTTTTATGAGTCTTCCTACATAGTCTCTTATTGAACTTTCTGTCAAATTCAGATTTTGGGAAAGGGATTTATAGTCCACATAGTTAGTTTCTTCTGCCATCTGATATATTGTTGAAAAGACCAAGAATTCTTGGTCTGTAATCCTTTTGAACTTGTTCCTTATATCCTTTTTGATGTTATCAAGGGAGTTTAATATCTCTAAGGCATCGCCAAAATAGGTTTTTTCTGTCTGTTGGTTTGTCTGTTTGTCTGTTTGTCTGTTTGTTGGAACCCCTTCATTTCCTATGGAAATACCCATATTTTGCCCTTTTAAGGGCTTAAAGGATATGTTATCTGTTGGAATATGTGTTGGATATGTCGAATTTTTAAGGCTATTTGTTGGAGTTTCTAAGTTTGATTTGGGCTCATTTTTATATGAAAAAACTAGCTCGTTTAGTATTTTGCTTATTTCAGAAATCTGTTCCCTTGTCTCAGAAACTACTTTTTTTAATAAATTCATTTCTCCTTTGATAGAATCTATATCCTCTTTAACTTTCTGAAAAGCTGTTTTAACCTGATCCATAATTATTTAGATATTAAGATATATTTAAGGATTTTGGCTTTCTGTTTGCTTATGCTGATGAGTTTTGTATGCCTGATAAGCGTTATCGCTCAATTTCCATCTTGATCTTTTAGTATAAGATATACCTTTAGGATTCTTCTTTATTTCTATAACGAACTCTTTTCTTTTTAAGTCCAAAAGAAGCGTTTTAACAAACTCTTCATCTCTGGCTATTTCTTTGGCTATATTCAATGTGAATAGTGGTTTAGGAGAAACAGAATATAGAAACGCAAGGATTTGTTCATAAATCTTCTCTCTTTTTTGTTCAGATATTCTCATCAAAGAATTAGTAAATCTATTTTTTTAAAGTTTAGCTATTTTTCCTTTCCTTCTCTAATATTCTCTTTAGTTAAAGAAGGTAGAGGGATATGTGGAGGCAAACCGAGTTCGTCCTCTAACTGCAATGCTTTTATATTCGATTTTCTTAAAATTATGTTGAATATAAAAATCCTGAAGTCTTCTGAAGTCTGTTTGTCTTTCCATCCTTTCAAAACTTCTCTGGCTATTCTTAGCTCGACAGAGAGAATAAGATTTCCAGTAAGCTCTAACTTAGCAAAATTTGGTTCATAGACAACAGAATAAACAAAATCAACCTTAAGAAGCTCTTCTTTTGTCTTTATTATATCTGATTTAAGAGGATTTATAGCAGAAATGTCTACTTTTGTGTTAAATTTAATCTCTTCCGCTCTCTCTTGGAATCTCTCAATACTCATCTTTTCAAAATTAAAACCAATAAGCCTCATTTTATTTAAATTAAAATAACATTTTTAAATATTTATATCCAAGACAATTAAATCAAATCTTCTTCTGAAACAATAACAAAATCCCCTATAGCAATTATAGCATTGTAAGGAATCAATAATTCATTTGAATTTGTCCTCTCTAAATTGAGATTTTTTGTATATGGGGTAGAATCTTTAACGACCATATTTATCAACTCTCCTGATTTAGTTTCGAAAGTTATATCCCTAACAAATCCTAGTCTTTTTCCCTCTTTCGTAACAATCATTTTTCCAACGATAGAATTGTATGTATTCTTAGTTCCTTGCATATAAAACCTTAAATGAAAATAATTTATAAACTTTTCTGTAAAATTAAATAGATTTAGCAGTATACTAATTGAAGAGAAATTGGTAAGAAATTAGAGCCTTTTTAATAAAAAATAAAAGGATTGAATACCCTGACCCCTTGATTTCGTGTAGAAATATTTATAAATGAATTTCTTTGTTTTGTTTATTTTTATTTTATTTATTAAATTTTATATTGTATAGTATATATTATATATAAATTAGTAGTATTATATATGATTAGTAGTGTATATATTATATATAAATTAGTAGTTGTATTACATATAAGTAGTAGTAAAGAGAAGTGACTATATTAGATATAAGTCCTAGCACTAAGCAGTAGTAAGTAAGAAAAAGGTAGTGATGAAATAATAAAAAATAATAATAAAGATAAAAGCGAATAAGAAGGACAAAAAGAAAGTAGTGATGAAAGTAATAATAAAAAGTATAGTTAATAAGTAAGAAGAAAAAAGAAAATAAAGAAAATAAAGAGATGAAAAGAATTCACAACTTCTTAAACAACTACTTCCATAAGAAATAGAGGTGTTTTTCTTTTGAAGTAGTTATAATTCTTTATATAATCAATTTAATAATTATCGTTGGTAACTTTTAGGATTGGGATAATTTCCATAGGAAATTGCAGTGTAAGAGATACGAGAATTTAAAATAATGTACAAGGGTAGAATTGTAAGATAAAACAGAGGAGTTGAAATGGAGAATGAATTAGATAAAATTTTTGAAGCATTTGACAATAATGGAATTTTCAAGAATAAAGCAATGTTGCAAAATAGTTATCAACCAGAGGACATTCCTCACAGGAGTAAGCAGATAAAGCAGGTCGCATCTATTTTAGCTCCTGTTTTAAGAGGAGACAGGACAAGCAATTTGTTTCTTTATGGAAAGACAGGGACAGGAAAAACCCTTTCAATACAATATGTGAGAAATGAGTTGTTGAAGAGAGTGAAGAAAGATGCGGATTTTAAACTGAAAATAGAATATCTCAACTGCAAACTAAAAAAAGTTTCAGATACAGAATACAGGATACTTGCTGAATTGATTAAGAAATTTGGGGGAGAGATTCCTGCAACAGGCCTTCCAACACAATCTGTTTATGATAAATTCATTGATATTATAGATTCAGAGAAGCAGACAGTTGTTCTTGTGTTGGATGAAATAGACCAAACAGCCCAAAAGATTTCTAACGATTTTCTTTATAATTTAACAAGACTCAATTCTGAGTTGTCAAAATCTCAAATTTGCCTTGTTGGAATAAGCAATAACCTTACTTTCCTTGATGAATTAGACCCAAGAGTCAAGAGTTCTCTTTCAGAAGAAGAAATCGTCTTTGACCCTTATAATGCTCTGCAATTGCAAGATATTTTAACTAAAAGAGCAAAAGATGCTTTTAGGGAAGGAGTAATGCAGGAAGGGGTTGTTGCTAAATGCGCTGCCTTAGCTGCTAGAGAGCATGGAGACGCGAGAAGAGCTTTGGACTTATTAAGAATAGCAGGAGAATTGGCTGAGAGAGACAGCTCAAAAAAAATTCATTTAAAATATATAGATGAGGCGAATGATAAAATAGAGAGAGACAAAATTTTAGATGTCATTCGTTCAGAACCAAAACAATTCCAGTTGGTTTTAAGCTCAATAATTCAACTTTCTGAGAGACCGAACAACCATCTTTTTACAGGAGAAGTTTATAATTTTTACAAAGATTTATGTATAAAAAATCATTTGGAAATACTCACACAGAGGAGGGTTGGCGATATAATTCAGGAGTTTGACATGTTAGGGATTATTACAGTCAATGTTATTTCTAAAGGGAGAGGAGGAAGAATGAGAGAAATTAAACTTGCTATTACTAAAGACATTGTTGGAAAAGCCAAAGAAATTATTGCAGATTCCTTAACTTATAGTTAATCATAATTAAAATTAAATAAGTGTGAATAAACTTTAAAAGGAATAACTATGAACGCACAAGAAATATTAAGATTTTGCATGGAAAGAGGTTTTTTGCTAGACAATGAAGTATTGGGTTTGTTTGATGAGACGAGTGATGTGGAATCTGTTAAACTGATTATAGAAAAGATAAAAGACTCTACTAATCAGAGGATCATTACAAAAAATCTTTTTAATCAAAATAAAGACAAAGTATTCCAGATTTTTTCAACTCTTCCTAAAGAAAATCAACAGCAGCTGGAAAAATTGAAGATAAAATTAGGATTGAGCATAGAAATTTCCAAGGAATTTTCTCAGGAGAAAAAAGAACAAAAGCAAGAAAAGAAGATGATACAAAATCTCAATGGAGTAAAAATTCTTTCATCTTTTTCTAATACTCACACTAAAAAGTTAGAGGTAGAAGATTTTACAAAATATTTTAGAAATAGGCTTGGAGAAATGAAAAAAATATTACAGGGAAATGCCTCTCTGAAAAATTTAGTTTCAATAAACAAAATTTCTGGTAACAGGCAGGGAATTTCTATAATCGGTATTGTTTCTGGAAAATCAATAACTAAAAATAGAAATATTCTTCTTGAAGTAGAGGACTTAACTGGAAAAATAAGGGTTTTGGTAAATTCAAATAATCCCAAGTTATATGAGAAAGGAGAAGAGATAAGTTTGGATTCTATTTTAGGATTCAGTGGAGTCGGAAGCAGGGAAATTTTATTTGCTAATGAAGTTGTATTTCCAGATTCTGTTCTTGCAGAAAGGAAGAAGTCGCCTGTTGAGGAATCTGTTTTGTTCTTAGGGGATTTGCATTTTGGAAGCAAGCTTTTTTTAGAAAATGGTTTTTCAAAATTTATTGATTATCTCAACGGAAAGATTCCAAATACCCCTGAAGTTGAAAAGATAAAATATCTTTTCCTTGTCGGAGATATAATTGCGGGGGTGGGGGTTTATCCAAGCCAAGAAAAGGATTTAATATTAAAAGATATAGAAGAACAATTTTTAGGACTTTCACAAATTTTGAATAAAATAAGAAAAGACATCAAGATAATTATCTCTCCTGGCAATCATGATGGTGTTCGGCTTATGGAGCCTCAACCGCTACTGAATGAAAGATATGCGTGGAGCATTTATGACTTGAAAAATGTAATACTCACAGGAAATCCTGCTTATGTTAATATTGGCGAGAAAGATAACTTTTCTGGATTTGATGTTTTAACGTATCATGGTTTTTCTTATCCTTATTATGCGAATACTATTCCAAAATTTATGACAGAGAAAACCTTAAATTTTCCGGATAAGATAATGACTTATCTCCTAAAAAACAGGCATCTTGCTCCTTCGCACGCCTCTGTCCAGTATTACCCTTCTGAAGAAGACAATTTGATGATAAAGAAAATTCCAGACATATTTGTTTCTGGCCACACACACAAGAGTGCAGTTTCTTATTATAACAATATCCTTGTAGTTTCAATTTCTTCATGGGAAGCAAAAACTTCAAATCAAGAAAGAATGGGAAATGAGCCAGATTTCTGCAAAGTTCCTATGTTCAATCTGAAAACAAGGGCAATTAAAATTCTGGATTTTGAAGATGAGAAATAAAACTAAGAGAAGAATTGGAATTGATTTAGATGATGTTTTAGCAGATTTTCATACGAGTTTAATGAATTATCACAATCAGATGTATAGCACTTTTTTAAAGCCAGGAGATTTTAAGACATATCTATTCAATGAAGTATGGGGAGGAACATTGGAAGAAGCAATACAAAAAGTAAATGATTTTCATCATTCTGTTTATTTCAAAAAAATATCTCCAATTTCAGATTCAGTAAGTTCAGTAGATGCTTTATCAAGAGAAAATGAGTTATTCATAATTACTTCTCGTCCCATATTCATTAAAGAAGAAACTGAAAAATGGCTGGATAAATTTTTTAGAAATAAATTTTCAGGAATTTTTTATTCTTCTAATCACTATACCAAGGCGGAAAATTCTGGAAAAACTAAATCACAACAATGTAAGGAATTAAAAATTTCTGTATTAATCGATGACTCTTTAGATTATGTCAAACAATGCCCCTCTATTGGAATAAGGGGAATTTTATTTGGAGATTATCCTTGGAATCAAAACGGAAATCTTCCTTTAAATGTTTTTAGGGTTAAAAATTGGAAAGAGGTTTTAGAGCAATTAAGATGAATCCTCAGCAATACTTTATTAATGTGGAAAGAAGCCTGAAAAAAGTTTATGATGTCGCAAATGAAGCAAGAGCCAAGAATCTTGATCCCGTAAACAAAGTAGAAATTCCTCTTGCAAGAAGCCTTGCTGAAAAGGTTGTGGCACTTATTAGTACAATCTATCCTCAGATGGAAGGAAGTGGAATAGCAGATAGGATTCTTGAATTGGAAAAAGAATTTGGGAAACTAAACATGGCTGTTTCATTCAAAATTGCAGAAGAAGTTGCAAGACAAAAATATTGTAAGTTTTCAAGATTATTGGAGGCGATTGATGCTGGAATAAGAATCGGTTTTGCATATACTACTCTTGGCGTAGTCTCAAGCCCGATTGAAGGATATACTGGAATAAAACTTGGAAAGACGAGAGACAACAAAGACTATTTTGTTGCAAGCTTTTCAGGACCAATAAGGAGTGCAGGAACAACTGCAAGCTGCGTTGTTTTAATGCTTATTGATTATTTAAGAGAAATGTTTGGTTATGAGAAATATGACCCCACTGAAGAAGAAATTAAAAGATATGTGGCTGAAAATTATGATTATCATGAATTCATAACCAATTTACAATATCTTCCAACTGTTGAAGAGGCAACCTTTTTGGCAAAGAATCTTCCTATTCAAATTGCAGGAGACCCAACAGAAAAATTAGAAGTTTCAAATTACAAAAATCTGCCAAGAGTAGAGACTAATTTTCTTAGGGGGGGGATGTGTCTTATTTTTTCAGAAGGAGTCGCACAAAAGGCCAAAAAAGGATTAAGACTTTTAAAAGAATTAAAAACAAAAGGATTCAAATCTACTGGCTTTGATTTTC
>CAYHEN010000003.1:0-54142 GCA_964355745.1 Candidatus Woesearchaeota archaeon | reverse complement strand
CTGATAAACACCGGATAAAGGAATTACTTTGACTAACTTTTTCGATTCTTCTGCTAAACCATATCTTATTGCTACAATCTCCTCTCCTCTCTTCTCTGTTCCTTCTCCAGGAAGATAATCTTCCCCTTCAAAAATTATTTCTCCAGGTACTATGACTTTTCTTGGATGTTCTTCTGACATTTTAATTTTTTATTTCCTCTGTTATTGCGCTTCCATGCGTCGCTGAATTTAATTTATCATAAAAATCCATAATCATTCCTGCCGGAATGCTTATAACAACTTCCAAGCTTCCATCATTAAGCCAATTTTCGTCTTCCTTATATTGGTTTATGATACTGTAAGCTTTTCCTGTATGTATTGCAGGAATTTTGATTTTTATTCTTTTCGTTTGTATTTTTAGGGGGATTATCTTGGTTATTTCTTCAAGAATTTCCTTAATTTGATTATCTATCGATGTGTTTTTAATATTAACATGAGCTTCTTCCAATGCTTTGTGTATTCTGTCTGGGCTGTGTGGTAAGCCTGTTTGCGGATTTATACTATTTTTAGACAGAAAGTCAACAACTTGCTTCAATTTCTTTTCCCTTTCTTCATCCCTGTAATCTTGAGTTACTAAAACTTCCCCCTCTTTTACTATTCTCCTGATAATTTCTGAAGTGTCTGCTGTTCCAAAACTGGAAGTTAAATCAGAAGTTGATGCAACTTCTCCCCTCTTTGAATTTGTGAAAACTCTGTCGTCTTCTGCTTCAAAAGAAGAAGATTGCCCTTTCTTGAATTTCAATGCTTCATCCAAATCAACTATAATTTCAAAGTGTTTCCCCTTTTGTTTTATTCTTGCTATTGTTGTTGTCATTTTGTAAATTCAAATAACTGCTCCCCGTATAATCTTTTTAATTCGCTGCCTTCACTTTTAATATAAACCAACTCAAATTTATTGATGTTAAATTTCTTTTCTTCTAATTCTTTTAATATGTCCAATGCCAATTTAACTCCTTTTTTTATTGTCAAATCAGATTTGTATCTTTCTCTCAATTTTTCTTTTATCTTGTCGTCGTTTTCTCCTATTGCATTTGCAAGATAAGCTAAATAATTTCCAGTAACATCGCTTGTGTAAAGTTCTGGCTTTTTGTTGTTTATTCCAGCTATCATTAGCGAAACTCCGAATGGTCTTGCTCCGCCGTATTGAGTGAATTGCTGTTTTAAGTTTGACAAATCTTTTATTATCAATTCCGGCTCTATCGGGGAATCATAAGTAACCCTGTTTTGTTGAGCAAGAACCTGTGCTCTTTCAATTAAGACTCTTGCGTCAGAAACAATTCCTGCAACGCTTGAGATTATATGAGAATCGATTTCATAAATCTTGTTTGCAGACTTAGAAAGAATTAACCTGTCTTCAACTCTCAAATCCGCGATTATAAAAACTCCGTCAGAACAAGTCATTCCTATACTCGCACTTCCAAGTCTCACTGTTTTTTCAGCGTATTCTACCTGAAGCAAGTGTCCTTGTGGCGAGAACATAGTAGCTGTTCTGTCATAACCCATTGCTTGATGTTGTATATCTAATGGTATATCCATTGTAATCTTAGAGAAATTTATAATTTAAATCCAATTTCCTTTTCTCTTCAAAAAATCTATGTTCTTACCATTTAAAAAGTTTTCGTAGGCTAAATCGCCGCCTTTACTCCCTTTAATCCTTCCAGTCAAAATCTTATTTTGATTACAAAACTCTTAGGCTTTTCAAAGTCCCACTCACTTTTTTGACTTCCATTTTTTTGGGCCAGACGCAAAGAGAAGCTCTCACATTATCTACTGCTTCTCTGTTCACAGAAATAATAGCAGAATCTTTATTGTCCTTAATCCAGTCTAATCCGACTTTTGAATAACCCAAAACTCCGATAAAATCAAGAATTGCTCTCTCTACATTTTTTCTTAATTCTGTTCCTTCCACTAACAAATATCTCTTGTTTTCTCTCATTGTTGGCTTGAGTGATTTCATTTCTATTCTTATTTTTTAAACTCTTTAATTTCTTTTATTCCCTCTCTCCTTATCTTTTCTTCTATATTTCTTTTGTATTCATCTGTATTTATTCTTGGTTTTATTATATTTCTCCTTGCTGCTTTTGAATGTTTCTTGATTTCTCTTTCAACAGCTTTCTTTCTCTTATTTATAATTCTCTCCTGCCTTTTTATTACTTTTCTTTTTTTTCTATTTTCTCCTCTATTTTCTTTCTTAATTTGCTTCTTAATCTTCTTCTCTGCTTTTTTATGATTTATATGATTCCTCTTTATTTCTCTTTCCACCCCATCTTTTCTATGTTTTATTATTTTTTCTCTTTTTCTTTCCGTCCTATTCTTTACTTTCTTAACAACAATTCTTATGATTATTAAGATAAATATACCCCCAAATTCAATAAAACCTGTCTGATTTCATCTATGGTTTTTTGCTGGGATTTTTTGTCAGACATTCTGACAAACCTCATTAATAAATCAGTAAGTTCTTCTTTAGAAAGCATTTTTAATTTGAAGCTGTCAGTAATAAAGTAAAATCTAAAACTTTTATATCTTAATTCTTTTATGGCAATTCCCCCAACATTTCCCAATAATTTTCCTTTTTTAGGATTCTCTTCTAATGTTTCTATTAAATCAATAATTTTATGAGATTCTCCCTTAAACTTTTTTTGGATTTCATTAAATAAAGAATGAACTATTTCGATCTTGGCCATTTTTTATCTAATTCTTTTCTTGCTTCTTCTATGGAAATGCAATTTTCAGAAGACATAAGAAATTCTCTTAATTGTTCTTTTACTGCAAGAGCATAAATTCTTTTAATAATATCTTCATATGAATCTTCTTTTCCTCCAAAAGAACTTATTAATTTCTTTGTCTCTTTGCTTATTTGGATTGTGCTTATCATTCTATATTTTCTATAGAGACTATAGTTTATAAATTTATCTATTCCAATCTTTTTTAATAAGATAAATCCACCTATGAAACTTTAAAACATTTTTAAACTATTCTTTCTAATTATATTATAAAAAGAAAATAATATGGAGTTAAATAATCGAGCAAAGCGAGGCAAAAATAGATGCCTTTGCATTTATGCAAAACCTCGTCGAACTCATTGACACGATGGAAATTTACACGATTGGAGGATTTGACGAAGTAGGAAAAAATATGACTGTTGTAAAAACAGGAGAAGATGTATTTATATTCGATATGGGTGTTTTTCTCCCTGCAATTGTTGGATTACAGGAGCAGGAAGAAGGCAAAAAGCAGATTTATTCTGAAAAGAGGCTGAGAGGAATAGGCGCATTTCCAGATGATTTGGTTCTTGACAAATTTGGATTGAGAAGCAAAGTAAGGGCTGTTTTCTTAGGACATTCTCACTTAGACCATATTGGGGCTGCTCCTTATATTGCTTACAGATACAATGCCCCTTTAGTAGGAACTCCTTTCACAATAAGCGTGTTAAAAAAAATTCTGGAAGATGAAGGAATAAAAATTCCCAATCTGGTTAAAACTGTCAATCCGAATTCTTCTTTTTTTGTCAAGGGAAAAAGCGCAAACTATCAGGCTGATTTCATAAACATAACACATTCTACTTTGCAAACATCAATGATTGCACTGCACACACCAGAAGGAATATTTCTTTATGCAAATGACTTCAAGCTGGACGACAATCCTGTTTTGGGCTTGCCCCCTAATTACGACTTACTGAAAAAACTTTCAAAAAAAGGAGTTAAGGCAATTGTTGTTGATTCGCTTTATTCTGGAGTTGAGAGAAAAACCCCGAGCGAAAAAATTGCAAGGGCATTAGTAGAAGAAGTTCTGCTGACAATCAAAAACGAACATTCTGCAATTTTTGTGACAACCTTTTCTTCCCACATTGCGAGATTGAAAAGCATTGTTGATTTTGGAAAAAAACTGAATAGAAAAATTTATTTCATGGGAAGAAGCTTGAAAAAGTATGTTTCTTCTGCAATTGATGTAGGAATGTGTCCATTTCAGAAAGATATTCAATTGATAAGTTACAAGAGACAAGTTGATTCTGTTTTAAAGAAGGTTGAAAAAGACAGAAAAAATTCTTTAGTAGTCTGCACAGGACATCAGGGAGAGCCAGGAAGCATAATGGATAGATTGTCAAGAGGCAAGCTTCCATTCAATTTTCGTTCAGGAGACAATGTTATTTTTTCTTCAAAGACAATTCCGACTCCTGTAAATGCCTTGAACAAAGACGAGATGGACAAGAGACTTCATAAAGCAGGAGTAAGAATCTTCGACAACATCCATGTTTCAGGACATGCAGGGAGAGAAGATTTGAGAGATTTGATTTCAATGCTAAATCCAGAACACATAATTCCTGCTCACGGTTCATTGATGCAATTGTCTCCTATGGTTGAACTTGCAAAAGAAATGGGGTATAAATCAGGGAAAAATTGCCATTTAATGCAAAACGGACAAAAATTGAGATTGTAAATTTTATAAAGAGAGTATTCTTTGATTGTATAATATGGTTAATGAAGAAATTGTTGGGGGATTAAAATCTGCTTTAGAAAGAGGACAATCTCTGCAAAGGGCAATGATGGCTCTTTATAATTCTGGGTATAAAAAAGAAGAAATTGAAGAAGCTGCGAGAAGTTTGATGGAGTTTAGTAGTGAAAGTCAGTTGCAGCCACCAGTAAAAAGTGTTCCTAAAAGTGCTGAAATAAAACAAGCTCCGCAAGTGCTTACAACACCAATAACAGTGAAGTCTTTTCCAGGATTGCATCCATATGCTAGGTCCATTCCCCAGCAACCTCAACCATTGGTAGCGCAGAGATTAGAATTGCAAAGATTAAACCAACAATTTCAAGAACAACCAATGCAAATTCCAATAAGCAAACCTCTCCCAATTCAGAAAGTTTCCAGTTATGAACAGCCTGGTTCAAAAGAAAAAAGAGATACAAAAGAAAGAGGAATAATCTTTGTATTGGTTTTCCTGTTAATTTTGCTTATAGGTTTGTTGGGAGTTATTTTTGTGTTCAGAGAGCAATTAATTGATTTTTTCGGCATGTTTTTTAGTTAATAATAAAATGGTTTACACTGCTTCAGAGGATTCTTATTTAATGTCAAGAATTTTAAGAGAACAAGTTCCAAATTTGATTGAAAAAAATCCTGATTTGAAATTTTTAGAGATAGGAGCAGGAAGCGGGATTCATCTGCAAACAGCTTTGAATTCAGGAATAAAAAATGAAAATATTTTTTCTTCAGACATAGATAAAAAATCAGTCTCGCACTGCAATGTTTTGGGGTTTAACTGTATCCATTCTGATTTGTTTGAAGCATTTAAAGATATGCGATTTCAATCAGAGGCAATTGAAGAAATCGCCCAGCAGAATCAAAAGGGAAGCTTACAAAAGAAACCGCAGGTGTCTTTTGATTTGATAATTTTCAATCCTCCTTATCTTCCAGAAGATGCTCGCGAACCCAAAAGCTCAAGAAAAGATACAACTGCAGGAAAAAAAGGAAATGAAATTGTTATAAGATTTTTGAAAAGCGCAAAAGAACACTTGGAAGAAGACGGAAAAATATTTTTGATAACTTCTTCTCTTTCAGAAGATATTGATTTCAAAAATCTTGGCTATGATGCCAAAGAAATTGGTTGTGAGAAATTGTTTTTCGAAAGATTGTGCATTTGGGAATTAGTTATAATTGAATAGGGAGTATTAGGAACTTTGATTCTTATCTCTTAATGTCTTTCCAGCCAATTTTCTTTTTCTTCAAATCAACTAATTGAGGAAATTGCTCCTCGAAAATTGGCTTTTCTTCCTGATAAAAAATTCCAATAGGAATTTTTTCAGTGTGTGGAATATCATAATCAAATTCTTGTGCCTTTTTCCATGCTTGTTCAAAATTAGTCTTGTCATGTCTGTTTTTTTCCAACGAATAAAACTTGTTTTTGTATTCTGTATCAGCATGAAAAATCAGGCATGGTTGGATTACTTCTATGAATGCGAATCCTTTATGCTTTAATGCTTCTTTGAAAACATATTCTATCTGTTCTTTCTCCGCATAAACTCTTGCAATAAAACTGGCTCCTGCAGCCAACATTATTTTTATAGGATTAAGTGGATGTAATTTTACACCAAGAGGAGTTGTCTTGTCTCTGAAGCCCATTTCTGTAGTGGGTGTTGGCTGTCCGACAGTAAGGGCAAATACCTGATTGTTGTGAACAAAATACTTGAAATCAGAATTGTACCTCGCAGCGTGAATCAAATGCTCCATTCCTTCTGCATAGGCATCTCCATCTCCTGAAAACCCTATAACATCCAAATTAGGATTTCCTATTTTCATCCCTAAACAAGTTGGGAGCACTCTTCCATGCAGGGTATTAATCCCATTCAGATTAACATAATCAAAAATTTTTGCATGGCATCCAATTCCAGATACAATTGCAAAATCTCCAAGTTTTTTCTTCCCCTTTTTTATTTGCTCAAGAATTACATCCTTTACTCCAGCAAGTATCTGAAAGTTAAAACATCCAGGACACCAGTTAGGAATAGTTGGTGTGTTTAAATTTGTATTTGTGTTCTGTGTCATTTTATAAACTCCAAAATTTCTTGAATTCTTTTTGTGTTATCAAAATGTCCTTCGTCTCTTTTAATTATTATTTTTGCTCCAAATTGTCTGAATTTCTCAACCTCTTTTTCTGAAACATAAGGGTCATTATTGGAAAATATTGCTAAGAAATTCCCAGTATGTTGATCAAGTCTTTCAAAATTGATTTTATTATGAATCCAAGGATGAGCAATTGCTACCTCACCATCTTTTAGATTAATCAAATCAAACCAAGGAGCAACAAAAACACAGCCTTTGATATGTTCATTTTTTGGAAGTTTTTCTAAGAATCGCATAATCGTCTGACAACCTATGCTGTGCCCGACAAAATAAGTTACTTCATTAATTATTCCAACATTTCTTTTAAGATAATTTACCCATTCTTCAATTTTTGGAGATTCTGTATTCGGCATGTCTAAAGCATAAACCTGTACTTTTTTATTTTTTCTCAATTCTTCTTCAAGCCATTTTATCCAAGGCATGTTTGAATCAAGGCCCCATCCATGAATTATATATACTTTTGTCATCTTGCACCCCTGATTTTTTCCGCAACTTTTTCTAACTCTTCTCTGCTTTTCTGAGGACCGAGCTGGGTTGAAATATATCCTTCATATCTGTCAAAGTAAGTCTTATCTTTTGCCCAAGTTTCTTTGAACTTTTCGCCAATTCCATGAAGAGGGTATAATTTGATGTGCACATGATTTACTCCCATTCCTTCCATAACAAAAGCGACTCTCTTTACACCAAGAGTTTTTTCTAGCAATCTAGCAACCCTTTTTACAGCCAACATTAAATCAGAATATTCTTTTTCAGGCATGTCAGTAGCGTTGCTGTCATAATGTTTTTTTGTTAATACTAATGTCATCCCTTCTGTATTTGGATTAACATCTAATATTGCCAAATGTTTTTCATCTTCCCAAACTTTAATGCTTGGAATTTCTCCTTCAACTATTCTACAGAAGATGCAATCCTGTTTGCTCATTTTAACCTCTTATGAATTTCTTTTTTTAATTCATCAGCAAGAAAGGGCCTGCCGTCAAACCTTAAAATTTTATTCCCTTCTGATATGAAAATTCCTGTTTTTTCTGCGATTAATTTTCCTAATTGTCCTGTTGCATTATTCTCAACTAAAATTACGTTTTTGTTTTTGAAATGTTTTTTAATTTCTTGTTGGAATGGCTCCAAATACAAAATCTGGACAAAACTCGTGTTTAAGTCTCTTATAGCGTCGATTATTGCTCCTTTTGTGCTTCCGAAAGAAACAACTACATTATTGGAACTTTCTTTTCCATAAACAAGATATTGTTCAAATTTTTCTGCTTCTTTTTCTGTCTCGATTCCTGTTTTTAATCTCTTAGTAACATTTTTTACTATTTTCTCTGGACTTTCTGTCGCACTTCCAAATTCATCCATTTCATAGCTATTGTATCTTCTGAGAAAAGTTGATTTTTTTGAGGAAGTTATTACCGGCTTCTCATCTAAAGTGTAAAAAGACTCTGCAAGATGCTTGTCTGAAAGAACAATTGCAGGAACTTTGAACTTTTGAGTTAGATAAAATGCCTGGCTTGTTAATTCTTCTGCTTCTTTAGGGCTTCCAGGTGCGAGAACAACTCTATTAAATTCTCCATGTCCTGAATGCAATGCGAGAGACAAATCTCCTTGTCCAGTGTAAGTCGCAACTCCTGTAGAAGGCCCAGGTCTAGAAGCCAGATAAATCACAAGAGGAACTTCTGCCATGCCAGTAAGAGAAAGTGCTTCTGTCATTAAATCAAATCCTCCTCCACTAGTTCCTATCATTGCTTTCGCTCCTGTTATTGCACTTCCAATTGCAGAATTAATAACACCTATTTCACTTTCAAATTCAAGAACAAGAATATTATTTTCTATTTGCTTCTCTGCCAGTTCAGAGAGAATGTTTGTTGCAGGAGTCATTGGATACGCATAATAAACATCCAACCCAGATTTAATCGCACCTTCTGCTACAGCCTGATTGCCGTTCATGAAATACAAATCTTTTTTATTGAAAATAATCCTACACGCAACTTTTTTCTCATCTTCATAACCTTCCTTAGCTTCCTTGATATTCTGCTCAAATCTTTCTTTCAGTTCTTTCAACTCTTCTTCAAGAACCTTAAAATCAACGCAAAGAATTTTGAAAAGCCTTCCAGCAAAATACATATTTCCCTTTCCTTCTCCAGAGATTATATTTCCGTCTTTTTTCAGTTCCTTTTTGTGAAGATTTATTGTATTTTCATCCAAGGCAACTATGAGATCCAAGGCAGAATCATTGCTGCTTACAGGAGAGTCAGAAAACGTGAGAACATTGAAATTGTGCCCCCCTCTTATCAAAGATTGATAGTCTCTCGAAACAAAAACATAATATCCTTTTTTTGTCAGAGCATGCCCTAAAATAGCAGATAAAATATTTGCTCCCTGCCCTGCTTTACCGCCAAAAAGTATTGTTAGTTTCATCTTGTTATGCAACACCATCAATTTTATATATCCCACTATTATTCCAAGATTATAAACTTTTTCAAGGATAAATATATACCTCAAGAGCGTAAAATGGTGAGATTTGCGCACATCTCAGATGTGCATTTAGGGGGATGGAAACAACAGCCATTACAGGATTTGAATCTTCAGTCTTTCAGAATGGCGATTAGTGTCTGTATAGAGAAAAAACTGGATTTTATTCTAATTTCAGGAGATTTGTTTGATTCTGCTTATCCTTCTATAGAAATCTTAAAAGAAACTTTTTTTGAATTCAAGAGAATAAAAGAAGCAAAACTTCCCTGTTTTATAATTGCAGGAAGTCACGATTATTCAATTTCAGGAAAAACTTTCCTTGATGTACTGGAAAAAGCGGGCTTTTGCAAGAATGTTGCAAATTTTGAGGAGAACAAAGAAAGAATTATTCTCAACCCAGTGATTTATGGAAATGTTGCTATCTATGGCTATCCTGGAAAAAAATCAGGATTGGAAATCCCAGAATTAAGAAAAATAAAATTCAACGACTGTCCTGGTCTATTCAAGATTTTTATGCTTCACACAACAATAGACAAAGCAAAAGGAACTCTTCCGATAGAAGCTTTGGAGATTGAATGCCTTCCAAAAGCAGATTATTATGCTCTCGGACATTTACACATAGATTTCCAATACCAGAATTTTGTTTATCCTGGACCAATATTTCCAAATAATTTTCAGGAATTGGAAGACTTGCAGCACGGGGGTTTTTATATTGTGGATACAGACAAGGAAAATCCAATGCAAAAAATAGAATTGAAAATAAAAGATGTTGTTTTGGTGAATGTTGAAGTGAAAAATATTGTGAATGCAACAGAGCAGATAATTTCTGAAATAGAAAAAAGAGATATCGAAGATAAAATAATTCTTCTGAGGGTAAGGGGAGAGCTAGAATCAGGAAATAATTCAGATATAAAATTCTCCCAAATAGAAGAAACTGCTAATAGGAAAAAGGCTTATTTTCTTTTGAAAAACACCCATGATTTGAAGACAAAAGAAGTAAAAATGGGCAATGTTGAAATAAAGAATATAGATAACATAGAGGAAGAGACAATTAAAATTTATTCAGAAGAAAATCCTAATCAATTTAATTTTAATGCCCTAATTCCTCAGCTGATAAATTCTCTTTCAATCGACAAGCAGGAAGGAGAAAAAATAGAAAGTTTCAATAATAGGCTGCTTGAAGAATCTAAAAAAATCTTGAAATTTTAAATGGGAAGATTTTCATCAGAGGCAAATAGAGAAAATCGTTTGAGGGCGAGTGATTTTACGAGGATTTATAATCCAAAACGAGTGAGGTCGGGGGGTATAAAAACTGTAGGTCTTTAAAATGAAAATCAAACAAATAATCCTCGATAACATAAGGAGCTATGAACATCAAGAAATAAATTTCCCAGAAGGCTCCACTTTGCTGTCAGGAGATATAGGTTCAGGGAAAACGAGTGTTCTTCTTGCAATAGAATTTGCACTTTTTGGACTGCAGCCAGGACAAAGGGGCTTAGCGTTATTAAGAAACGGAAAAAAAGAAGGGAAAGTAAAAATGGTTTTTGAAATAGATAATGACGAGATAATAATAGAAAGAACATTGAAAAAAGGGAAAACAATTTCCCAAGATTATTGTTCAATTATAATAAACAACGAGAGAAGGGAATTGTCTGTGACAGAATTAAAGGGAAAAATTCTCGAGCTTTTGAATTACCCCTCTGAGTTTGCAAAGAAGCAGAATATTTTGTATACATTCACAGTTTACACCCCGCAGGAAGAAATGAAACAGATAATCTTGGAAGATTCTGAAACGAGGATTAACACTCTAAGACATGTCTTTGGTATAGACAAATACAAAAGAGTTCTTGAAAATGTGTCTATCTTAACGACAAAATTAAGAGAAGAAAAAAGACTGAAAGAAGGTATGACTGCCAACTTGGAGCAAAATAAATTTAATCTTATTTCAAAAGAAAGCGAACTTGAAGCAAAACAGCAGAATGTTTTTTCCATCGAAAAAGAGCTTCTTGAGAAGACAGAAATAAGAAAAAAAATTCAGGTGGAAAAAGAAGAAGTTTCAAAAAAGATAGAGGAAAGAATTAAACTTCAGAGCGAAACTGAAAAAACAAAGATTATGATTATGAATAAGAACGAGACAATTTTCAACAACACTAAAACAATAGAACAATTAAAAAAACAGATTGCAGAACTTCAAAAAATAAAATTCGATGAGAATAAATTAAAGCAACTGGAACAATCCATTTCCATAAATAAAATTGAAAAGGAAAAATTAAACAAGATTAATCTGGAAATAAGTTCAAGGATAAATTCCATTCTTTTAAAGAACGAAGAGAACCAAAAAATAGAAAAAAAGATTTCAAATTTGGAAATATGCCCTACCTGTTTGCAGAATGTAGATGCAGTTTACAAGGCAAATGTTCTTAACAAGATACATAGCGATGATGTTGAGGGCAAAAAGGAATTAAGAGAATTAGAACAGCAGAAAAAAGAAGCAGAATCCAAGATAACTCGAATTGAATTGGAAATAAACTCTGGTGAGGGGGAGTTAACTGATTTAAAAATTCTTAAGATGAAACTCCAAGACGTAAAAGAAAAACAGACACAAATAGAACAGATAGAAAAATCCAATATTTCTCTTGCAAAAGATGTGGAATTGTTGAAACAACATATGAATTTACTTACAACCTCTGTTCTTAGCCTGACGAGATTCGTGAATATCCTTGAAACAAAACAAAAGGAATTGGACGAAGCCTTAAGGCAGGAAAGACTTGCTGACATAAAAGTAGCTGAATTAAAAAAAGAAATAGAGGTTTTTTCTATGCAAATAGAAGAATTAAAGGCAGAAATAGAGAGGACAGAAAAAATAAAACTGCAATTAGCATATATCACAGAACTTGAAAACTGGCTTTCAAAACAATTTGTCTCTTTGATTTCTTTTATTGAAAAAAATGTTATGATCAAGCTTAAAACAGAATTCTCTAAGTTATTTGCAGAATGGTTTTACATGCTTGTCTCTGATAATTTCAATGTAAAGCTCAGCGATGATTTCACACCAGTAATAGAACAGCAGGATTATGAATTAGATTATGCATACCTTTCAGGAGGAGAAAGAACAGCAATTGCTTTGGCATATCGTCTTGCTTTGAATCAGGTTATTAATTCTCTGTTGAGCAAAATAAAAACAAGAGATTTGGTTATCTTAGATGAGCCGACAGATGGGTTCAGCGAACAGCAGTTAGACAAGATGCGTGACGTATTACAGCAGCTAAATGTTAAGCAATTAATCATTGTTTCTCACGAGCAAAAAATGGAAACTTTTGTGGAAAATGTCATCAAGTTCAAGAAAAATTCCGGAATCACGAATGTCGAAAATAATACTTCTATATAAAAACTTAAATATTTCATGTTATTTGATGTGTGATGGACTTGTCAGAAATCTTGCATAACAATAGACATACCAAAACAAAAGAAGGAATTCCTGTGCTTACAGAAGAAACCAGGACTGCTTTTTCAAAAAGCCTTGAAGTAGAAGTAGAGATTAGAGAATGTCCAGATTCAATATTAGTTGAGTGGGTTGATGAAATTGGAGAAGAAAATCCAGAAGTGATAGAATATGCTTCAGGTATTGTTGGAAGATTCCCTCCCAAACTGAAAGGGATAGCGCTTGCATCTCTTCTTTCTCTATATGAATTGCTAAAATCACGGGCGTTGAATGATAAGATTAAGAAATATTTCGGAATACAAGATAAAAATTATCATACATAAAATTTATAAAGCCTGCTTACTGTTAAAAAACATCTAGAGATTATTCTATAACGTTAATATGGACAGCGAATTAAAAAATCAAATCTTGAAAACAGGGACAAGTATATTGGGTGTTGTCTGTAAAAATGGAATTGTAATGGCTGCAGATAGACAGACCACAGCAGGTACTGTTGTTGTGCATAAAGATAAAGAAAAAGTAGTTAAATTAAACGATTATTTAGTTTTTTCCGCATGTGGCCTGGCTGCTGCGTCAGACAGAATAAAAAAGATTCTTCCAGCAGAATTAAAATTAAAAGAGCTTCGTTCTAAATCACGTCCCTCAGTGAAAGAAGCCGCAAATTTACTTGCATCAATAATTTATTCAACGATAAGACAGCCTTCAATGATTCCTGATGAAATGGGGGCTCTGATTGCAGGGTTTAATGAAGATGGAACGTTTGAACTTTACACTATTGACCCTGCTGGAAGTATATTTCAAGTAGAAGATTATAATGCAAATTTTGGAAGTGGAATGTCCTATATGTTGGGTTTATTAGAGAGGCAATATAAAAAAGGAATGAGCGTTGAAGAAGGAATAAAATTGGCAGTAGAAGCGATAAAGAGTTCAACTCAAAGGGATATAGCGAGCGGTTTTGGAATTGATGTATATTCTATCACAAAAGATGGATTAAAAAAGGTGGTATCACAGGAGATTCAACCTAATTACAAAGAGGATTAATTTTATTTTTACTCAAAAACGACAAAGAGACAAATGGACATTCTAAAACAGATAACAGACCAGTTACACGAAAGTATAACTGACGCGACTTTTGAAGGGGCAAATATTGTTCTTTATACAGATAACGCCAAATTTTTCAAAGAAGGAGAAGCAAAGATAAAAGGAATTGTGGACCAAATCAAAAAAAGAATTGAGTTAAGAGCAGATGAGAAAATTTTGATGGAGCAGGGAAAAACAGAAGCAGAAATAAGAAAAATTGTTCCACAAGAAGCAGAAATTACAGAAATAATCTTTGATGTTCAGAGAAGCATCGTTATAATAGAAGCGAAAAAACCAGGAATGGTTATAGGAAAACAAGGGAGCATTTTGGATGAAGTAAGAAAAACAACAATGTGGAGTTCACAAGTGCAACGTTCTCCGGCTATAAAAAGCAAAATCACCGACAGCATAAGAGAGGTTCTTTATGCTAACAACAATTACAGAAGAAAATTCCTGAATTTAATAGGAAAGAAAATTTACAAGGAATGGAATCCTGAAAAAGTTGACGAATGGGTTAGGCTGACATTTTTGGGAGGAGCAAGACAGGTTGGAAGAAGTTGTTTTCTTCTTCAGACTCCTGTTTCAAAGATACTTCTCGATTGTGGTATAGATGTTGCTTCGCAAGGAGTAGACAAATTTCCTTATATGGACATCCCTGAATTTGATTTGAATCAGTTAGATGCGATAATAATTTCTCATGCACACCTCGACCATGTAGGGTTGCTTCCTTATCTGTACAAGATGGGTTATCGTGGACCTGTATACATGACTCCGCCTACAAGGGATATTGCAGCTTTGCTTGCCCTGGATTTTATTGGGGTAGCTTATAAGCAGGCAACAAAACCTCTTTTTGATTCGACAGATATAAAGGAAATGGTTAAGCACAGCATTTGTTTGAATTACAACGAGGTTACAGATGTAACTCCTGACATACGGCTTACATTTTACAATTCCGGACACGTATTGGGAGGAGGATTGTGTCATCTTAATATTGGAAATGGTTTGCACAATCTTATCTATGCAGGAGATTTCAAATATAGCCGCTCAAGGCTTCTTGATCCGGCTGTTGCAAGCTTTCCAAGAGCAGAGACAGTTATAACAGAATCAACTTATGGGGCAAAAACAGATGTATTCCCTCCAAGAAAAGATACAGAAGACAAGCTGATAGATTTGGTAAATAAGACAATTGAAAGAAACGGCAAAATTTTAATTCCAGAACTTGGACTAGGAAGAGCGCAGGAAACAATGCTTGTTTTGGAAGATGCAATGGCTACTGGAAGAATAAAAAAAGTTCCAATATACATTGATGGAATGATTTGGGATATCAATGCTATCCATACTGCTTACCCAGACTTTTTGGGAAGCAAAGTGAGAACAGACATTTTTCAGGACAAGAATCCGTTTATTTCTGAATTTTTCTCAAGAGTCGGTTCGCCACAAGAAAGAAGAAATGTAATTGAAGGCGGTCCGTGCATTGTTCTTGCTACATCAGGAATGTTGGTTGGGGGAGCTAGCGTAGAATATTTCAGGGAATTTGCAAGCAACAAAAATAATTCCATAATATTTGTTTGTTATCAGGGGGCAGGAAGTTTGGGAAGACAAGTGCAGGAAGGAATAAAGGAAACTAAAATGATAGTGGAAGGAAGAGAAGAGATAATCAAAGTTGAATTGGAAGTTGAAACAATAACTGGCTTTAGCGCTCACGCAGGCAGAAATGAACTTCTTTCTTTTTTCAATAACATACGCCCAAAACCAAAAAGAATAATCATTCAACATGGTGAGGTTTCAAAATGTTTGGATTTGGCTTCTGCTTTGTACAAGCTTAATCATGTTGAGACAAATGTTCCGAGAATTCTGGAAACATTGAGGCTTAGATAAGAAGTTTTAAAAAATGTCTAATCTTTATTAAATTATGAAAAAGAGGGTTGGGAGATTTATTCTTTTAATGTTTTTATTAGCATTTCTGTCATCAGAAATTTTTGCAGCAGTTACTGCTATAAATCCTGGACATAATAGTGAGCAGGTTTATATTCAACTTTCTGGAAAATATGTAACTCTACAAAGGGCGATTGATAGTAGTTCTCTTGGCTCAATTTCCTCTTATGACTCTCTTCCAATAACTACTCCTTATCATTTAGCAAATCAAGTTCTTATTACTAAAGATAATTATAAAATGACTCTTCAAGAAGCTATTGATAATGGTGTCTTTCGTTTGGGAGCAACGCAATCTTATACAACAATTCTTCCTGCTGGTGGGGAATATGCAGAAAGTATAAATGTTAGTACAACTGGAGGAATTATGAATCTCCAAAATGCGATTAATCAGGGTAGGCTTTCTCATATTTTTGTTTGTGTTTCTAATTTCGGACAGTCTTGTTTTCCTTCTGGAACAGATGCTTCTTGTGTTAATCTCGGAATTACTCAATGCGATGGTTCATGTTTAGGAGCTTCCTATAAGTCAAAAGCAACAAGTTGTGCTGGCGATGATTGGCATTCTTGTGATGGACAAGGACATTGTGTTGGATGGAGTGGCACTGGTTGTGGAAGTTGTCCTTTTGGAAAATATAAATATATTACTAATTATGCATGTTATAATCCAAATAATTTCTATCAAGGAACTTGGTATAATGATTATCGTGATTTTTGGAATCCTTGGGGTTATTATAATATCGCTGCTATATGTAAGTGGAGTGGTGATGATAGGCTATGGAAGATGAAACCTTAATTCTTTAAACATTTAAAAACTAATTTTTCTTTGTTATAGTAAGGTGATAAAATGAAGCACAACATTAAAATTACAATCCTGCTTTTGTCAATGTTTGTTCTGACACAATTTATTGGATTGTATGTCATAGATTCAGATATATTCCACAGAACAGTAGAAGTTGGTGGAGTAAATGAAACTGTGACAAATCCTATTTTGTCTGCAATTGAACCCCCTGAAATTATAAGAGAATCTGATTTCACACAATATTTGGTTTCTATAATCTTTGCATTTATATTAGCAATTTTTATTTTGTTTCTTCTGACAAAATTCAAGATCGATATCATACTTAGAGTTTGGTTTTTTGTTGTTGTTGCAATAGCGTTATTCATAACCTTTAATGCATTTTTCCCAAGATACATAAACTCTGTTTATTTCTTAATTCCAGCGATAGTTTTAGCTCTCACTCTGAGCTTTTTGAAAATATTCAAAAGAAGTTTTCTTGTTCATAATGTGACAGAATTATTAATCTATCCAGGAATAGCAACAATTTTTGTTCCAATTTTGAATTTTTGGTCTATAATTGTCCTATTGCTTATAATTTCTGCTTACGATATCTGGGCTGTATGGCATTCTGGAATAATGCAGAAGATGGCTAAATATCAGATAAACAAACTGAAAGTGTTTTCAGGATTTTTTGTTCCTTATGTATCAAAGAAAATGAGAAAACAATTGCAGAAATTAAGAAAAAACAAAAAGCTGAAAAAGAAGAAAGTTAAGGTAAATATTGCTATTTTGGGGGGAGGAGATGTAATCTTTCCAATAATTACAGCAGGCGTTATGCTGAAGACTTTGGGGTTTACTTCTGCAATCTTTGTTATAGCAGGAGCTACTCTTGGCTTGGCTTTGTTGTTGATGTTCTCAGAGAAGAAGAAGTTCTATCCAGCAATGCCTTTTATAACAGCAGGGATGTTTGTTGGCATGATTTTGAGTTATATCCTTTTGTAGTTACTATTGGAAGGTAACAAACCATAAGATTTATAAACAATCCTTTCTATAGCTTTTTATGGGAATAGAAGAAGAATTAATTGAATACGACGCTCTTTTGAATAGAATTAAGAGATCCCCAGTAACAACTGATTTTAGAAGACAGATTACAAGGGTATTTGACTTATTGTTCTCTGTCTGGGAAGGCAATATCAATCTTTCTGATGAAGGGAGGAGAAGATACTCTAAAATTGTTAGATTTGTTTATGAGCATTTAGAAGAGGATAAATCAAGATACGAACATATTTTAAGACTTATTAGAGAGAGTCGTTATGGAGAAGAAAACCTGCCAGAATATGAAAGAGGAGATGCACGTGCAATGATTATTGAGTCTTTTGTAAGAAGATATGATAGATTAAATAAGCCAAAAAAAAGAAAACCAAAAGCAGCAACAAATAAGCACTATAGAGGAGAAATAATTAGCGAATTGCCATACTTAGGAGAAGATCTTAATGTTTTAAGTGAGAAAGACCCAGAAACTTTAAAGGAATTACTTAAAGAAAAAAAAAGAGGAGACAATTCAACTAAACCAAAGCCAACCTCTTAAACATGATTCTAGCACAAGAATTAGTTAATCGGATTAAAGACCATTTCGACTTGAATCTTTATGAAACAAAAGTTTGGCTTGCCTTATTAAGCAAAGGAGTTGCTTCTGTTGGAGAAGTTGCAGCTATTTCTCGTGTTCCAAGAAGCAGAAGCTATGATGTTTTAGAAAGTCTGGAAAAAAAGGGATTTGCAATAATAAGGATGGGAAAGCCTGTGAAGTATTTGGGAGTTAAGCCGCAGATAATTCTTGAAAGAATAAAAACAGACATAAGAAAAAACGCAGAAGAAAGAGTGAGTGATTTGTCTAAAATAAAAGAAACAGAGGAATTCATGAAATTAGAAGAACTATATAAACAAGGAATAAATCCTGTAAAGAGAGAGGATATTTCTGCATCATTGAGAGGAAAATCAAATATTTCAAATTTCCTGAAAGAAATAATAAAAAATGCCAAGAAAGAAGTGATAATCTGCACAAATGCAGAAGAAATAAAATCAAAAGCAAAATTATTCTCCCAAACTTTGGAAATTCTTAAGAAAGGAGACATAAAAATAAAAATTGCTTTGTCAGGAGATACAAGAACAATCAAGGAAATAGAAGACAAATTACAAGTTAAAGTAAAGAGGATTGAAATTGATGCCAAATTCTTTATAATTGACAGAAGAGAAGTTTTGTTTTACATTTCAAGAGACGGGAATGGAAATGAGGACATTGCTGTCTGGCTCAATTCTGATTTTTTTGTGGAAGCTCTTACTTCTTTGTTTGAAAAAGCAATTGGCAAGTGATTTCACGAACTAACCTCAAAAATTTATTGAGTGAAGTCAGGAGAGTAGAAAGGAAATAAGATTAGAAGGTTATAATTTCCAAATTCTTTATGTGCATTTCTTTCACTTTCCTTGAATTTATTGACTTCCATTCCTCAATAAATTCTTTAATCTTCTTATCAAACTTATCTCTTGCATAAATTCTCTCCTTCTTCATAAAAGTATTTCTGTGATGCTTCCTAAAGAGAAATACATTGTCTCTATCTCTTGAATTTGGGCCTTGCTGAATTATTTCGTGTTTCTTCTTTACGACAAAGAAAAATTCTGCCTCTTTTTTCTCATTGTATTCAAAGCCTTTATTGCTTATTTTGTAGAATTTTTCTACCTCTTCGCTGATGTGCTTATAGAATTTTAACAATTTGCTTCCTGCAACACCTGGTTCCTGCTTTTCTGTTTCTGCTTTGATTAAAATAAATTCAGCATTACTCTTTTCCGCATTTTTCTTTATTCTTCCCAAATCAATTTCTTTTATTTCAAAACTTTCTTTCGAGGGGTTTTTCAAGAATTTTCTGCATGCTTCCTGGAACTTCTTAAAGGTATCGTGAGAAAGAGCAGCCAAAGCATTTCTCTCTTTGTAAGTTGGGTCAATCAGTACAATAGGAGAACCCATCTTTGCGCTGTTCATATTCATTGCAATTTCATATTTGTTTTTGTAAAGTTTTTCAATGTCAATTATCTCTTTTCCTTTTATCTTTTCCATTGCCATTAAAAAATTCAAAAATCCTTTGTAATGATAAATTAACAATTCAAGTGCATATCCGGAAAATCCGCTTATATAAGATTCAGCTCCGTAACACTTGTTTGCGTGACAAAATGCCTTTGCCAATCTAACATCTTCAAGCATTTTTTCTGTTTTTAATTTTCTTTTTATATAATTCACGTGAAAATAAGACAAATCAGTTATATTTTCTGCCTGTTTTGGATTCTTGACTTTCAGCACAGGAATAATTTCCACAAAGAAAGTGGAATTTACATTTATTTTAAAATAGTTCCTCGAGCCGTGGATAGAAATGAGATTCTCTGATTTAAAACTTCTAAGAATTTTTTCAGTCAGATTTGAAATATCCTGTTTTTTATATTTCTCGTCAAATCTTACAAAAACATCTATATCATACCCGCCTTTTCTTATCATGGTTTTTTTTGCAAAACTTCCGCCGACAAAAATTTCTGCACTTATCTTGCTTGATTTAAGTTTTTTCTCAAATTGTGATATAAACTGTTTTAGATATTTATCAATAGAATTTAATTCTTCTTTTGTTGGATTTATCTTGTCTAAAACCTCTTTTAAAACTGGATTAACATTCTTAACCATATATATCAAGAAATGTAATAATATTTATAAATTATCTCAATATTATGGAAAAATGAATACTCATTACTTGGTTACTTCAGGGGAGGATTTAAAACAGATAGAGAGTAAAATTGAAAGATTATCAAAGCATGTTAATTTTTCATGCAAGAGAGATGGAGCTGGTAAAATATTTCCAGCGGATATATTCGTTAAAAGAAAAAACGGACAAGAGTTCGACTATTTAATCATGCCTTTTTTTTCAGGAGATAAACTTTATTTTGGGATGAATTTACAAAATGAAGATGAGAAAAAGCCAGTTATAGACTCCGCAAATTCTGAAAGAGTTGACTTGATATTCGATGGAAATTATTATTCAATTTATTTTAATCAACAGCGCATGGATATTTGATTATCTTTCTTCATCCGGATTTCTTATTTCTTTCAAATCCTTTACATTTTGCTGCAGAGTTGAAGCCAAATCAATTATGTATTTTCCTTCTTCTATTTTATATACCAATGGCCTTTTCTTGTTAAACACATTTACTAAATCAATTTCAAATTTCCCGCTTCCAGTTACTCTCACAGATTCTATGTCCAAGATTACAGGAGTATCTTCTTCAATGATCCCTGCCATTTCTCTTATGTCTTTTTCAACCTGATGCTTATCCTTTGTAGGAATTTCAATCGGGCTTTCCAAAACTCTTGCTAACTGTTCGTCTTTAATGTAAAAGAAAAAATGACTTCCACAATTGCTGCATCCGCTAAGCAGTTCTTTGCTACCAGAAGGATATAATCTTCCACAATGTACGCATTGGTGTGGCATTTAAATTCTAACAAGACATAGTTTTTAATGTTTTTGATATTTTCATCACAACAATTAATAAAATAATTATCTACTTAACAATAATTCTATTTTCTTGGGGTTTCTTTTCATTTCTTTCACAATGCTTGCAGGTCCGATAATAGTTATAGCACTGAAATCTCCGCCAGCGAGAACATTTGCAATTCCTTTTCCCATCTTTCCAAAAAATCCTTCTTTTCCATTTCCAGAAATAACTGCGAGTTCTATTCCCTTGAAGGTTTTTACATGCCCTATCATTGCCATTGTGTCCCCAATCAACCTGGCTTCCTCGTTTGCTGTTAGTCTTCCTTGCAGGATAAGTATATTATTATCAAGAATTATTCCAAGAATCTTTTTTATTCTCTCATCGCTACTCAGCGATTTAATTTCTGAGAATGGAAGAAACTGAATGGAAAATCCTTTTATTCTCCCAAGATTTTTTCCAACCCCCTTTTTTTTATCACTCATTTTATAAATAAACAAATATGCTTTTTAATCTTTACTAAATCTTTTTTGATAATCTGAAAATGGATTCATAAAACTCTTCTAAGTTATCTCCAAATTTCGCACTTATCCCCACAACATCATATTCTGGAAATGCTGCCTCTATTTTCTTTATGTCTGCTTTTTTCAAGTCAACTTTATTTGCGACAATCAAAACAGGAATCTTTCTGGCAACCAAATTTCCTATTATTGTTATGTTAACCTGGTTGTAGGGATTTTCTGTTGCATCAAGAACAACAACTACAATATTCATGTCGTCAAGCCATTTAATACTTTCAATAACTCCTTGGGTCGCTTCTTTTGCTCTTTCTTTCGCTTCTTTTTTTGACATCTTGTATTTCAGAAAATTTTCGTAATCTATTCTTGTGGCAATTCCAGGAGTATCTATCATTTTGAAAACCATCTTTTTCCCTTTAAACTCTATTTCTACCTTTTCCTTAAACTGGACCTTTCTAGTTTCGTGAGGAATCTTGCTTACTGTTCCTATTTCTTGTCCTGTAAAGTCCTTGCAGATTCTGTTTGCTAAACTGGTTTTTCCTGCATTTGGAGGCCCGTAAAATCCTAATTTAACTTCTTTTTTGTTCTTGAAAAGATTGGAAAACACCCTTTTAAAAAAATTCTTGAAAATTTTTATTTCCATAGTATAAACCCGTCTTACTGGTTTATAAATATTTCAGTAATAAAAGTGATATAATTGATAATTTTTTCCTCGACAAATCATTTTTTCTGCCGGTTATTTTTTTCCCTTTCCTTTGAATATTTTCTCTGTAGAAATTATCTCAGGCATACCTGTTGTCTTTCCAGCATATTTTCTTAGTGCGTATCTGGTTTGTTCAGAATTCCAGCCTGCTTTTCTCAACTTTTCTGCCATCTCTTTTTCACTTGTTCCTTTTTTCTTTTCATTTTCAATATAATTCATCAGATTGTACAAATTATTTCTATTTTTGAATAAGAAATTTTCATATTTCCTCTTATACCACATCTGTAAAATTATCCAAACAACTAATGCAGCCAGAATAATTAATATTGCAGTAATAACAAAAAGAATCCATCTTTTCAATCCTCCTTCTGGTGTGAAAACAGTCCACACCGCTAATGTCAATTCACTTATTGCAGGGGAAACAAAAGCAGGCAGGCTGACAAAATCAACATTCTCTGTTGTTGAAAAAACTATGTTGTTTTCCCCCTGATTAAGCGTGATGTAAGAATATCCATCTTTTTCTTTTTCAGAATAATCTTCTTTAAACAAAAGATTTTCCATATCCTTTATTATCAAATAAGCTTGTCCTTTGTTATTTGTTACAGAAATATCAAAAGTCCTTAAGAAAGGTTCTTCATAATCTTCATAAATAGAGGATATCTCGCTGTACACCAATACTGTGTTGGTGTTTGCCTCTTCCCAAGCCAAAACAGCTTCCTTGTACTGGTTTTCTTTGTTTTCCTCATAATCTCCTCCACCAATTTGCTTAATAATATCCAAATCAATGCTGTTTCCACTTGGGTAAAAAGCTATGTCTTCACTGTAAGCAGTTTTTGCAATTGCTCCTGGAATCTTCATTTCAAGTAGCTCTCCAAGCACTGCTTCGTATTGTGCTTCAGAACCCCCAGAAACAGAATTCCTTAATCTTGTTATGTCCTTACTGATATCGTCGGGTTTTAACGAATAATTAAGTGCTTTTTGTTCAAATCCTGAAAAAGTAGCAATCTGGCTTTTTATATATGCAAGATTTGTTTCTGCTTCTGCGAGCAAATCAGGAACAATTGTTGAAACTAGACCAACAGTTACACTGAATTCTTTTGAAGAATTTCTGGCCTTGGAATCCATAATTGTTATTGCTAATTTGTATTCTCCGACAGTATTATAAGTATGAGTTACTGAATTTGTTGTTGTGGTTTGAGAATCTCCATCTCCAAATTTCCAGATATACCGGCTTATATTCTGAGTGTCATTTAAAAGAACGCTGAATTTTGTGGGGTATTTTATTGCAGTTTTTGTAGGAGTGAGCGATTTTACTCCAGCGATTTGCACCACAACAATATTTTCAGAAAATAATTCCTCAGAATTTAAACTAAGAGAAAAGGCATGATTTCCATATTCTATTGGGACTTCAAATCCCGCATCAGTTAAATATAGTTTCTGAAATCCAGAAGAAGTTAGCTGGCTAGGGGAAATTGAGACGTCATATAATTTATTTGTTGTATCTGATATTTTTATAAAATAAGACAAAGATAAATCAGAAATGCTTAATTGCTGCTGAACCCCTGAAAATATTTTTATTGGGATTATACAATCTTTTGAGCAATTGTTATTATAGGTCTCTGCAATATAGTCTTCTAAGTACTGTTCTACATTATTTACAGGGCTTCCTGCTTTAATAAGCCCGCCATTATCCAAATTAAAATTTACCCCTGCAGCATACATTTTTGGGCGAGCAAAAATTTCAAAATCATAGTCATATATGCCCTCAAAGGTTCCGGAAAAACCACAAGGAGAGTTTTGCTCATAAGCAATTCTGTATTTATTCACATCCATTGCACTAGAAGTACGAATACAGACAAAATAATCTCCGTTTTCATTAATTGGGAAAGAAGGAGGAATGCAACTAATTCTTCCGCTTTCTGAAGCGCTTACACGACAGTCTTCAGATTTACTGCCGTCAATTTTTGTTATTATCATGTCGAAATTAATTGTGCCGCTTCCAGGAGTTATTTCCTCTACATAAGCTCCTATGCTTACTTCAGGAGTTTTAGAGAGCTTTACTCTTTCACAATATTGAACATTAGCTATGTTTGCTCTGCTCATTCCAGGAGTCCCTATGAAACATCCGTAATTTTCCTGCCCAAAATTTTCAGAGGCAATATATGCTATCCATTCGTTTTGTTCATCATTTAAAATGTCTATGGTTAGAGGAAGTTTGTCTGTTTCAGGATTATTGCTCGCTAAATGCAAGGTAAAACTCGATATGTCTGTTAATAAGCCCCCTTTTTTTGAAACATTTAATCCAATTAAAACTGTTTGATTTTCATTTAAATTGAGAATCTTAGAAGTTGCTTCATTGCTTGCTAAGTAATTTGATGCGCATGAAAGTGGATTGCAAGTATACTCAAAGGCTGAATTTGAAGTTTTTTGTATTAAATCAATCAAACCTATGTTTTTTCCAAATGAACTTTTTAAAACAGAGGTTATAGGCTCGTTGCTTAAACTTATATTCATCCACCCCTTTATTGTATCTTTAGGAGCATAATTCTTTTCTATTGAATAGCTTAAATCTCCTTTTGTAACTATTGCAAAAACAGAACTGATAAGAAAGATTATCAAAACAAAAGTTACAAACCCTTTTAACTTATTATTCACCATCTTTATTGACAATATAAGCTAAAAAGTATTTATAAATTATTTGTCGTTGTGGAAAGTTCTAAAACTTTATTTCTTGGCTAATAAATATGCATTTCAGCAAAACCACATACAGAAAAATATATAAATCGCATTAATTAATCTTTTTTATGGAAACCGTCACACTTCCAAAAGAACAATTTGAAAGAATGAAAAAGGAAATAATTTTTCTTAGAAGTTCTATAATCTATAAACGATTATTGGAATTTGAAAAAAATATATCTAAGGGAAAAAAATATACAAGAGACGACTTAGGATTTTAATAAAAGTTTCTTTATTCTTTTTATTGTTTTGTTCTGTTTTCCTTCTGAAGTTTTCATTTCATATTCGAATACATAAATTTCATTTGTAGATAAATCATGTTTATAATATAATCTGATTGGGGGACTTTTCATTTTTATTTCATAAATATGCAATTGGGAATCAATCAATCTCCCGGCTCTTGGTCCAAGCTCCTCAATTTTATCAAAAATTCTTGAAAGTATATTTTTTATTGCATTATTTTTGCTAACTTTTTTGAGTTGCTTCACCATCACTCCATCAAAAATAAGTTTAAAATTTTTCATTTAATATTTAATCCCGGACACATTTATATTTTTAACTAAAGAACAAACTTTTTATTACTTTTTTCTTCTTCTTAATTTTCTTTTGAAAATTAAAGAGATATAAACTAATGCAATAACTGCTATTGTAATTGCTATTTCATAATAATCAAAGAATGGAAGTTGAACTTGTGCAGGGCAAGGAACAGTGCTGCTTCCTCCTGTTATACATCTCTGATATGCTGCGCCTGTTTTGCTAGCTTCATCTCCTGTCCAGACTCCTGTCCACTTTAAAATTTTATAACCTACAGGTTCTTCGTCGCAATTCTTTTCTATTATTTGAGTTATCTTGCATCCTCCTAAAACTCCGAGATCTATAATGGGTTGTACAGATGAGCACTTTCCAGAAGAACAATAAGTTTCATTTGAACAGCTGTCCTGGTCCCCGTCTTTGCAGTCACTATCAGCAGACAATAAACAGCCCTCTCCAACCTCACATTCCTTATCATCATCTTGTACAGGATTATTTCCTGTTAAACAACTGGTTCCAGGATAGCAGTAATTCACCCCTGAAATTGGTTCTCTACATAGAGTAAAACCATAATTACAAAGAGGGCTATTTACAGGAAGAGTTGCAGAATAACACATTCCGCTTTGACATTTTGTTCCTGAAGCACAACTCGCTTGGTCTCCGTCTTTACAATCAGCTGAAGCGCAACTATCATCAACTTCACACAATCCATCTGAATCAGAGGGAGGTTGTCCACTTGGACAGCTTGTTCCAGCATAACAATAATTTATTCCTGATGGTGAACTGCATAAAGTAAAACCATTTTCACACAACCCAGACTTAATTTCAGTATAACTAAAATCGCATTTGTTTTCTGTTGTGTCCCACAAGCATGCACAAGATATTCCAGCACTGCTACAATCTACTCCTTGAAGACTGCTGTCTTTTGCTACATTACACAGACTCGCATCGCTCTCACACTTTCCTCTATCGCTATAATCTCCGCATATTGTCACAGTTGAACATTCTTCTGCAAGATTTACTTGCTTAACAAGCAATTTAGGATCAGCACTTATCATGCTTCTTAAAGGAATGCTTCTCACTATTGAAGCATCGAAATAATAACTGCAATCACTTAATCCTAAAAGCCCGCATCCTTTTTGATATTCTGCATACCAGATTCCTGTTGCTTTATTTCCATTAAATCCAACAGAAACAGGATTTGTTGTAACAGGACTAGAACCTCCTTTAACTTCAAATGCAACAGCCTGATTGTCACACTCTAATCCGCTTCCAGTGACTTCTAATCTGACTCCCTGATTTTCTATTGCTTCTGCTAAATTCCATGTTGCCGATGTTATTGTGCACGAACTCAAAAATTTAGAGGATCTACAGCATATTGCTGTCTGAAATCCTGCTCCTATTCCTACATGCGCATTTGTGTCTGAGGAGAGATTAACGACTTCTGTTCCAGTAGCATCTGTACACCCTGTTGTAGATTTTACACAAGCTAAATCTTCATAACATACCTTCACTGTTTGATAGTTATTCAAAGAAGGAATTTCTGCATGCGCGTTTGTCAAAGAAGAAAGTCCAACGACTTTATTTGCACTTAATGGAGCACAATCTTTATTTCCATCACCAAAAGCACAACACAAAACATAAGGGTAATCTGTATTTGGAAAACCTTGTGCATGAGCATTTGTCAAAGAAGAAAGTCCTATAAGAGCATATCCTTCGCCTGGAGTATCACAATCTGCCCTTGGAACTATTCCACATGTTCCTTGCTGTGGAGCAGCAGCAAAAACTCCTGAAGACAATAAAACTAACAGAACTAATGCGAATATTGCTAATTCAACTCCCCCTTTTTTCATTATTACCTTAATGAAATGCGTTTTATAAAGATTTTTGTTTTTTGTTAAAGATTAAAAATTAGTTCCTAAAATATTATCTAATACTTCTCCAACCTGATATGTATCTTCATAAATAACTTTAGCTGCCTTTTCATCTGCAACACCAGGGGTATTTCTATCTTGGCTAGCAGTCATAATTGTTAAATTCCCAGAGATAGCATTTGTATGTCCATTTGGATCTGAACCTCCGCGAGCAATAAATGCATGCCCAAATTCATGAGTTGTTACTGGATTTATGTCTGTTACATAATCTGGATCTATTTCAATCCATACTTTATTTATTGTTGAGGTTGGTTCAAAAAAAGTCCGACCTCCTCCAAGACTATCATTTGGGACAACAATTACCCATCCATCATCCACACCATTAGTAAATGAATCACCATAATGTATTGTTCCACCATCTTGACCATCTCTTTGTATATAATTGTCCAATTGTTTTCCTTCTACAAATTTTTCTATATTGATTGAATCTTTTATTTTACTAGCGATCTTATCTTGCTGTTGGTTAGTAAAAGAGCTAGAATAATCAGGGTAACTTGATAATATTTCAATCCCTTTTAATTGATTTAGGTCCCACTTTCTAAGCCCCTCTGTGAAAATATTAATTTGCTCCACAAATGTTTTAAAATTATCATTACTGCAAAAAGTTGGATAAGGAACAGCTCTAATCGGCTGAGATAAAGATACATCTGGTTCTGATGCAGAATCTACATTAGCAGTTATTTTTCTGACATAACTTGTTGGACTTGTTTCTGTTCCGGTTATTGCTTTAATTATAACATTGGTTAAATCTTTTGATTTAATTGTATCTGAATGAAAAACAAAATGTCCACTTGAATCAATTGTTTCTGTTTCTCCAATGTAGTTTTCTAAAGAATCATAAATTTTTACTTTTCCTGTTTTCCCTGTATCTGTTTCATTATCCTGCAAATGTCCCTCAACATCCAAAAAATCATTATCTACTGGCGGATTAGAAAGTGTAATTAATTGTTCTTTTTTGTCTACTGCATTTTGAGAATCAGTCACCTGTCCTGACATTTTTATATTTCCAACATAATTAAAATTTCTTGTTGTGTTTATGGGAGTTGGTTGACTTATCACCTCGTCAATTGTTCCATCATCTCCTTTGTCTATAGAAACCCTATATTCTACAATGTCATCATTCCCATTTTGGTCTGCCCCCCCTAAATTGATTTGTATGTCTAAAGGGGCTGTTCCAGAAGTGGGATTTACATAAAGACTTGCTACAGGCGCATAATTCACAGGATCAGGTTCAGGCAATTTACAGCTTCCAAAGCCAAGAGAAGCCACGGCAGTGGCTATTAAAATTCCTCTCTTGAAACCCCTTCCAAGTTTATTTAATAGGGTTTTTACCATATTATATATAGAAATCGGTAGTATTTAAGGTTTTGTTTTTTGTTACTATAAAGGGGGAACAAAAGATATATTTTGAAAGAAAGTATTCTACCCCTTCACAACAACCATCGGCTTCATTCTCGCAACCTTTTTGCTGATACCTAATTCATCAACAACCCTTACAACTTCATCAATGTCTTTGTAGACAGTAGGGGCTTCTTCTGCCAAGCTCTGCCACGAGCCTGCTTTAACTTCAATTCCTTTTTTGTTGAGTTGCTTTTTAATTTCCTCTCCTTTTAAGTTTCTCAATGCTTCGCTCCTGCTTGAAATTCTTCCTGCGCCATGAACTGTCGAGCCAAAAGTCATTTCTTCTGCTTTTTTTGTTCCTATTAATAGATAAGACGAGGTTCCCATGCTGCCAGGAATCAAGACAGGCTGTCCTATTTTTCTGTATGCAACAGGAATTTCTTTTCTTCCAGCTCCGAACGCCCGAGTTGCGCCTTTTCTATGGATGCAAACCATTTTCTTTTTCCCATCTACAACATGTTCTTCAAACTTTGCAATATTATGACACACATCATAAATTACATCAATTCTTGGCTTTAATTCAGAAAAAAGCTTTTCAAATTCTTCTCTAATCCAATAAGTTATTAATTGCTTGTTAGCAAAAGCGAAGTTTGCTGCTGCAGACATTGCAGCATAATAATCCTTTCCCAACTTGCTTTTTATCGGAGCGTTTATCAATTCTCTATCTGGCAAATCTTTGAAACCATATTCCTCTTCCATTGCTTGTATGTAGTCACTTGCTACTTGATGTCCTAATCCTCTGCTTCCACAATGTATCATTATCATCACTTGATTTTTCTTTATTCCCAATTCTTCTGCAATTTTCTCATCAAAGATTTCATCAACATATTGCACTTCTAAAAAATGATTCCCTGCTCCTAAAGTTCCGACTTGCCCTATTCCTCTTTTTATTGCTCTATCAGAAACCTTGCTTGCATCTGCGTCTTTCATTTTTCCTTCTTCCTCCATATGCAGATAATCTTCTTTTGTTCCCATGCCTCTTTCAACAAGATACTGAGCTCCTCCTTCAAGCAACTTGTTCAATTCCTGTCTTGTGATATTGAACTTGCTTCCTCTTCCGACTCCAGAAGGAATTTTATTATACAGTGCTTCAGCAACTTCTTTCTGTTTGTTTAATATGTCTTCTTTTTTCAAGGTTGTTTTTAGAAGTCTTACTGAGCAGTTTATGTCATAACCAACTCCACCAGGGGAAATAACTCCCTTATCCAAATCAAATGCAGCAACTCCGCCTATTGGGAAACCATAACCTTGGTGGCTATCTGGCAAGGCAATAGAGAATTTCAAAATGCCAGGCAGTGTTGCAACATTCTTCACTTGCTCGAGGGTTTTGTCTTTTTTTATGTTCTCTAAAATAGCTTCGCTTGCAAAAATTCTTCCAGGCACATTCATGTTTCCTTCTTTAGGAATTTCATAAACATTTTTCGAGATTTTTTTAAGTTCCATAAGAAATTAAGTATGAAAGAGTTTTTATAATTTTATGATTTATGTCTTTCCCACCCACCCGTCCAGAGAGAAATAGTTAATGAAGAAACGCTAATTATGATTAACTCTCAGAATATCTATTAACTAATTAATCAATTGCGCTTTAGCGCAGACTTTAAGAAAGAATTATACATCCAGCACAACTTGGCTAATCCATTTGTCTTTCTGCTTTTTTATAAACATATCGTTGTAAGTTACTGCTTTAACATTATTTGTGAACTTGTAATTTTTGACATCGTCTCCAACAACAACTGCTGTTAATCTGAACCCTTTTATTTCTATTTCTTTTGTTTTTGAAATAAGGAAATTCTCTGAATCAAGCAGAAAAAGAATCTCTTCAAGGAATTTATACATAAGAGATTCAAAATCTTTTCCTTTGATTTTTATGATTTTTTCTTTTTTATCTTTAATTTTTATTTTTCCAGATATCGATTCTTTTAATGCTAATGCAGAATTCTTAAATAACTCCTTAATATTTTTCCCAAATGCCTGAAATTTTATGTCTGCTGTGTGTTCAAGAAACTTGTATTTCATTTTTTATTATTTTGTCCAGCAGAATAAATTTAATTTTCTGTAAACTTCTCCCTGTTCCAGTGTCGTACTTATTACAATGGCCTGAGAATAAATGTCTTTTTGCTGCGTGTCATCCAAACTGCAAATGATATTCATCTCGCATATTTTTCCAACACAATCCAAATAATTGGGGGTTCTTGCAATTATTTTATTTTTGAGATCGTTTGGAAATCTTGTGTCTGTCCATGTAATTGGCAATGGTTCTGCTGCAGTTGAGATCTCTGTTCTGAATGTGTCGTTAGTCTGTATTTCTCTAAGAATTGAAAGCTGTGTCTTATAGACTCTTTCTGAAATGTCTGTCCTCTCCAGATACCCCTTATTCAAAATTATTAAGACAACCCCAACTACAAGCAAAACAGAAACAAATGCTTCAACAATCTGTATCCACCCCCCCCTATTCATTATTCTTACCATACTTTTATATTTATAAAACCTGACAAAATATTCGCCTGATTATCAATATACTGAATTGGAACTTCTTCTGCATAAACATTCGCTGTTGTTGCTGGCTCCCCAACATCTATTCTTGTTGCATCTGCCTGTATGAAATCAAATGCAAATTCTGCTCCTGGAGAAATCTTGAATTCAGTTTTAAGTTTTTCATAGTTAGTTTTGTAATAATCTATAAATTTGTATATGCTGTTCTCAAAAATGTATTTACCTGTTGTAATTGAGCCGATGCTGTAATCTTCTCCTTCTTTTATTTGATTGCAATTTATTGTGGTTGTTGCTAAACCACTGAATTCTGGAGAAAAATAGATTTTAAAAAAAACATTATCCTTAACGTTTCTATTTATTTTCAAATCCCCAATATCACCAGTACCAACATCTCCTCTATATGCGTCCTGTTTGCTTTCAGATTCATTTTTAATTATCGCGTTATAATAATAATCAATTTCTGATGACATAGCAAAAAGTAAATTCTGCAACCTAACACAATTATTTCCCTGATTCTTATTTATGTTAATACTTGCGCTTGTGAAGTTTGCAGAAACATTTTTTAATATTTGAGATTTAATATAATCCAGGGTTGTTTTTTGATTTTGTCCTGTGTTGACAGCAGGATTAACAACAACATACAAGAATACTATAAAGGTGATGAAAATAACAAAAGAAATAATCATCCCTACATGCGATCCCCTACGATTTTTCGCAAGAAAAATTGTAGCTAAAAAATTTCCTGTTTTCTTGCTTTTATTTACCATATTTTACTTATATTGCCTGATATTCATATTTATTTTCTATCCTCCGAAAAGAACATTCGCAATTGTGGCTATTAAAAAAGACAAAACTACCAATGCAAAGGAATGTTTTATTCCTGCCTTTATGCTTCCCTCTGAAAGTTTTCCTATTGTCAATCCGCTAAACAAACCCTGAATTATAAGAAGATACAAAAAAGCCCTTGATACATCTAATGCCGTTGTATCTGTGCTTGGCGTTGTTACTCCCCCAACCCCCAATGTTCCAAGACTCGCAATTCCGGAAATCATTGGAATTATGTAAAACTGCATAACCAGCACAATTATCATAAAAACAAAGAAAATGATATAGCCCTGAACAGCAAGAGTAGAAATCGTTGCTTTTCTTTCTTTCTTCAGTTTGTTTGCTGTGCTTACTGCTTTTGCAACAGCTTCTAAAATTTCCCCGATATTTCCCCCTGCCTTTTCTGCCTGCCCTATCAAAGTGATTGTTCTTGTTACTGTGTTATTATTTATGTCTCTTGCAAATGTCTGTAATGCACTCTTAAGAGGAATTCCAATAGAAATTTGATTTGATAATTTCTCCACATGTCTGCTCAAAACCCCAAAAGATTTTTTTCTCATATTTATTATGCTCTTGCTTATTGGAGTGCCAGTTTTTACACTTTCAACTAAATTTCTCGTAAATTCCAGAAACATTTCCTCTTTTTCTCCGGCAATTCTTGTTTTTTGCATTACACTGAAGACAAAAGGAGAAACTCCAATCAATATTCCAAACCAGATTATAAAAAAGAAAAATCTCGTCCCCAAGAATAAAAAGGAAAGAGCGATAACTACAATTCCCGTGATTATTCCAAACCAATGAATTCTTTTTAACTCCATCAGATATTAGCAGGCTGTTTTAATTGCAAAAATATCAGGAAGAACGTGTTTATCAGAGAAACTCCGCCAACAACAAGAAAGGTGATGGTTGAAGTGCTTAAAGAAACTCCAAACCCGCTTATCTTCATCATCATTAAAAGAAGCATAAGAATCATTGGAGCAGCAATTACAACGCTTATGTAAATATCCATAAATGTCTCTGCTGTTTTTGTTCTTTTCTCTTTGTCAAGTCTGTATTCAAAAAGCAAACTCTGCGAACGCTTTTCAAAAAAATCAAATAAATCTCCCCCAGAAGTTATTGTTGTTGCCAAGCCATTAAAAAGCTCTGCAAGTTTTGAACTTGGAGAGTTTATGGCAAGATTTTTCAAAGCAGTTACAATATCATAACCATAGATATTTATCTCATTGAGCAGTTTGTTGAATTCCCTTTCTAGATTAGGATATTCTTTTGTCGTTGAGATTATGCTGAATACCTTAATCGGTTCTATCATCGAACCCGAAATTGCAGCCATGTGTATTGTTGCAAAAGGCAGTTCATGGTTTATCTTGTTTTCAAGAGATTTCTTTTCCAACGAAGGATACAAGTACATGAATAAAAAGGTTCCTAAGGGAACAAGGAAAACAATCCAAAAAACTTTCATTAGCCTGTCAAAAAATTCTTCTGTTGTCCTTGTTACTATAGGAAATTCTGGACTTATATTAAAGAATAAGAAAAAACCAAACACCATAAAACTAATAATTGCAGAAATAATCGTAGTCAAAATCAAAACAGAAATGTAGGTTATGGGAGTATATTCTAAATTAGACTTTATCAAATCTCTTTCAAGAGTTGCTAATTTTTTCTGTTTAATCAGAGCCTTAACCCTGTCCCCAAAGAGGGTGTTTGCAAATTTGATATACCTGCTTGGTTTTTTCTCTTTTTTTATAATGACTTTCTCTTTTTTTCTTTTCAGCCTCTTCAAAATCTCTCTGTCTAATTCAGATATCTTTTCCCTGGATTTCTCTGGCTTAATTCTTTCTTTCTTTTCAGTTTCCAAATCTCTGGCAATTTCCTTTGTTTCTTTTACTTCTCTTAATGGCTTCTGAACTGCTGTTTCTTCCAAGGCATTTAGGAGTTCGTCATTCGTCTTTCTTAAAGAATCTTTTAATTTTTCTATCTGCCTATTAAACATCTTTTTTTCTTGGTTATCTGCATCATTTAAATAGCTAATCAAGGAAGTAAATTCATACACCATTTTTCTCTCTTTGAAAACCAGCTCCTTTACTCTTTGGACGCTTTCTTCTATTGTCATTGCGCAGACACCTCCGGTTTCTTTCGCTTAATCTTCCCACTAAATTTGTGTTCATGACTGATTCTCATTTTATCATATTAGAAATTTCTTTTTGTAGTTTAAGCATCATTTTTTTTGACTTATTGAAACTTTCATAATCTCTTTTTTCATAACTGCTTTCCAAATTTCTTCCGGCTTCTTCAAGGGATTTAATAAGCTGATTCAAGAATAAAACTTCCTCTTTTTTCATATAAGAAAAAGGCAAAACACGTTATTAAATATTTTGTCAGAATGAAAAACAAGCCTATCTTACTGAATTCCCAATTCTTTCAAGACTTCTGCAGGACGTTTGTAATATCTGTTTACTATTTCCTGAATATAATCAAAGTTAAATACTTTCTTTTTGTACAACTGATAAATTACCTGAACTCTTCTTCTAAATTCTACTTCCAATTCCTCTATTCTTATCCCATATCTTTTTGCTATTTTTTCAAATACTTTGCTGCTCTTTTTGAAATAAAATCTGTCATCTCCAGGATTCCATGTAAAAGGGGTGTTTGTTATCGCTACCCCGTCTGGATTTACATTTACTATTTCCACAATTTCCCTAAGTTTTCTCGTCTCTTCTTTATTGACAATGGCATGCGTCATAATGCATATGCAGTCAAGAACATTAAGCAAAGTAGGAGAAAGGTCTATTGGTGGAGTTTCAAGTCTTTTGATTAATGTCTCTACAGAATCCGCGTGCATAGTGCTTAGAGAAGAGTGCCCAGAAGCCATCCCCTGAAACAAAACAGAGGCTTCTTTCCCCCTAACTTCTCCAACAATGACATAATCCGGATTCTGCCTGAAAGAACTTCTCAACAGCGTGAATAATGTTATTTCATTTTCTCTTTTATTTCCTGTTGAACCTCTCACAACACTCGGAAGCCAGTTTTCCCTCGGAAGATTCAATTCTCTTGTATCCTCAATGCTTACAACTCTTGCTTCTGGAGGAATAAAAAATGCAACAGCATTCAGTAATGTGGTTTTTCCTGATGCAGTTCCTCCTGTTATCAATATATTCATTTTATACTGCACAAGCATCCATAGATAAGCAAGCATTTCGGGACTTAATGTACGGAAAGAAATTAATTGCGTTGGTGTCCAGGGAGTTTTTGTGAACTTTCTTATTGTAAAAGTTGGACCTTTGCTGGTAATATCTATTGTGTAAGTGGCATTTACTCTGCTTCCGTCAGGCAAAGTCCCATCAAGAATAGGATCTGCATAAGAAATATGCTTCCCACACCTCTGTGCAAGTTTTTCTACAAGGCTTTCAAGCCTTTCTATGCTGTCAAAAGCAATATTTGTTTTTATATTTCTGTACAATCTATGAATTATATAAACCGGACTATTCATGCCGTTGCATTCTATATCTTCTACAAAATAATCTCTAAGCATAGGTTCTATTTCATTTATCCCGATAAAATCTCTGCATAAATAATAATATATTTTTTTGTATGAATCATAAGGGATATCCATTCCGAATTCAGTTGCAAGAAGCCTTAATCTTTTGTCTATATAATCCAGAAGCGCTTCTTCGTTTCTCTCGACAATCTCTTCAAAATTTATCAAATCTTTTATGGCAGAAGTGAGCTGCTCTCTGTATAATTTTTCCTGTTCGTTTAAAATTGGCTCCTCAATATCATAAACAAGCTCGTAAGTTTTTTCATCCCAGTAAATGTGAATAAATGCAAAGGGGGAAATAACACAATACCTGATGTCTATTTTTGTTTTGTCTTTTATTCTCTCGAGTAGAGGAATCTTCACATGAAAATCTATTTTTATTTTCTCGTAAGTTTTTATTGGTTGCATTTTAATTAACTAAGTAAAATGTTCATGACAATTTTTCCATTTGCATCTTCTCCCTCATTTAATATTGTTAACCGGTAGGGATTTGAAGCCTTGCTTATCGTCTTTAATTCATTTTTTCCCTCAAATTTTAAATCATAATTGCTGCTGTAATCTCTCGTTAATGTGACTATGTTGCCGCCTGTTTTTTCCTCTGTTAAAACTATTATGCTTCCGTCGCTGATTTGCTTTCCCGGCTCACTGTAAATGCTCTTGGTTTCCAGCTCAAAAATAATTTTGTTGTTTAAGGCATCTGCTTTCAGGGTTCCGTCTTTTATTCCTATCTCCAATATCCTTTGATTTCCTGCCCCCCCCATTGATTGAATTGTTGAGTCTATCTGCTTCATCATTTCAGTAGACTGCTGGAGAATTGCCCTATCTTGAAGCTCTTCTATTTTAGGACGAGCATAGCTTAAAACTAACCCAATCATCACAAAAGCAATCAAAGTATAAATTACTGTTTCTATCCAAACCTGTCCCGAGCGATTTCGCATGTCGCCCTTGTATTTAGCGAAGTCGCTAGTATTCTTTCCCCTTTTCATAGAGTTATGAGTAAATTTTAATTTAAATAATTAATGTATTCTTAACTCATCAGCACACAATTTTCAATTTCAGAAAGAGAATCAGAAACCCCGCAAAGATTTCCTCCAATAACAGGAGCAATCTGTATAGAATCTATCTTGTCATTAAATCCTGTTGCGTTATAAGTTAATCCTGAATTTTCCCCAGGAAGAATTATGTTTGTAGGATTAGTTCCAGAATACATAACTAAATTGGTGATATCTTGTGGAGTGTTGGTTATCTGATAGCTTTTTACACTTCCTGCAGATGCAACAGAGATAATTACTTTATCTATCTGAATATCTCCAATGCTCAACGAAAATCTCAAATTATAATCCGTGCTGTCTATTTCTTCGTAGCAGGTATATTGTGTATTTAGCGTGACTTTTTCAGAATTTCCAAAGCAGGATTCGCTGCTACTGATTTGTTTTTTTATCATGTTGTTTACAAATCCCCATACAAGAACTATTGCAGCCATGCTTAAAGCAACAAGAATAACAGTAATTACAATTGTAGATAATCCCGAGCGATTTCGCGGAGTTAAGGCACGTAATATACAAGCGGAGTCGTGAGTAGAGCGATTTCGTGAGAGAGACCGCTTAATCCAGTGACGAGCGGGATCGCGAGTATGCTTAGAGTACTTCTTTTCCATATTGCCCCTCGCACATGAAAGTCTTTTTGCCCTCGCTTGATGTCCCGATTAAGACAGGCAATACCGATATCTTTTCAGCATTTCCAATTGCCGGATCGCTTCCAATATTTCCAGAAAATGTTCCACCTTGCCCTAATCCTGTTTTAGGCCAAGTGCTACCCCCAGATAAGTCCTTTATATCTTTCGTTATGTAACTTCCTGCCTCAAATACTCTTAAATTAACTCTGAATAAAGGAACATTTCCATTATTAACTATGCTGAGTGTTCCAGAAGAATAACCCGCCTCAAATTCCACATCATCGCAAACAAGTTTTATATTTTTAGGAGGATTGAATTTAGTGACTCCTTCCTCAACCATTCCTCTAAACCACAAGAAAACTACAGAAGTGATTACAATTGTGAGAGCAATTAACAGAACAGTCGTGATTATCGGCGATAATCCCTTACGTTTTTTCTTTAGAAAAAATGTAATTGGGAAATTTCCTGTTTTACTATTCTTTTTCTTGAATTTTTTTACCATCTTCCTCTTTACGATTTTTGTACTGAAAAATTATTGGGTTTAACCTCTTTTATTTTAATTATAAGCAACATATTACTTTTAAATTCTTTCGTTTATGCATCACATATCAGAGCTTCCTCAATTTTTGCATTTCCGCAACTGACAAGTCTCTTTTTATTTTCTATCTCCTGTATTCTTGTAGGAATTATTTCAATGCTGTACAATAATCCATATTCCCCGACATCAAAGGAGGATAATTTGATATTTGTCGGCTCGTCAGGAGTAAGGGCGTTTTCCAGCAAGTCAGAGAAGGTAATTGAATTCCCAGAAACAACCCCTCCTGATACAATATTCCTTGAGATATCTATTGTTGCTAATACATCAGGATTAGAAAAATTAGATACATGAATGAAATATCCATTGACGCTGAATTTTCCGTTGTTCTTCAAGGTTATGTCTAATTTAGAATTTATGCAGTCGTAATAAATATCCTTTATGAAAATAGAAGTTCCTTCTGAGCATTTTACAGTGTCTTTTGGAACATAGGTTCTCAGCCATTGATAGACAATAACGCTCATTACTATTGAAATAGCAATTAATAAGATATATCCAATAACAATGCTCAATGCACGTTTATTCGTCTTCACTAGTAATAACATGTTTCTCTCCACCAATTTCCTGCCAGATTATGAAGTAGAAATTTTCCCCCCTCTTTAATCTGAATTGGTATTCTATATCTGCAATTGTAATTACAACCCTGCTTATTTCTTCGTTAGCAGCAGAGAACTCCTGCGTTTTTCCCATTACCTGTAAAGGGGATTTTCCTTCTCCAATATCGATATAAACTTCTTCTAGATTTATTTCCTGATACCCAAGCACATTAATCTTTTGGCTGTTTCCAAAAATAAAATAAACATTTTTCTTTTCTTCTATATAAGTTACATAATTTTGAATAAAACTTTCCATCAATACTTTTAATTGTGTTTCATCCAATTCACTGTACGTTCCATAGTCAAGAACATTCTGGCTTTCAATTCCCAGCTCTTCCCCCAAATCATAAAGCTTGACCTCCTGTTTTTTCTGCGTATAATTTGAAACTGTCACAACGCTTACAATAATAATAATTATAACAACAGCAGCAATAAGAAAAAATTGCGCTTGTTTCCCTCTTTTTAAATTCATCAATACAAAAAGAAAAAAGACTTTATTAAGTTTTTGAAATTATTTAGAATAAATTGTTAATAATAAACTATCTATAGTTTTAATGTCCAAAACGCAATAAAAAATTTAAGATATCTTTTTTTAAAGACCTCTTTGGCCCGCATTGATTAACTCAAAAAAGTGGATTCAAATATCTCAGATGTCCTAAATGTAGTAATTATGTTAAAGCGAAAGAAGTATAATTGTGGATTTGTATTCTGGACTCTGGACGAAAAGTTTAAATAAGTGAACTCACTTATCAAATTATGACTAACATAACCTTGTCTATTGATGATGAAGTTTATAAGAAAATGAAGGATTTTTCTGAAGTAAAATGGAGTGAATTTGTCAGAAAATGCATTCAGCAGAGAATTAAAGAGTTAAGCACTATAAAATCAAAAATATATGCTGATGAAAATTTATTGGCAGAAAACTGGCTTAGTGACGAGGATAATTCTACATGGAACGATTTGTAAAAGGAGACATTGTTGTAACTCCTTTTCCTTTCTCTGATTTAACCTCTTCTGTTAAAAGACCTGCCCTTGTGATTGCAGCATTAAAGGGAGAAGATGTTATTCTATGTCAGATTACTTCCAAAGAAAGGAAAGATCCTTATCAAATCTCTTTAGACAAAAAAGATTTTCTACAGGGAACTTTAAAAGTTAATTGTTTCATCAAACCCTCAATATTATTTACATTAAGGGATTCAATCATTTTATATAAGGCAGGAAGACTAAATAGAGCTAAAATAAAAGAAGTTGAAGATAAAATCTGCAGTATTATTAAAAGTTAATTTGTAGACTCGAAGGTTTGCCTGTAAAGAACTAAAAAGCTACCTTTAATCTTTCTCAGCTCTGTTTCCTGCTAAGCATCTCAACAAATGTTTAGGGCTGCTCCGATCAAGGTCTGACCCATTTCGCACCTGCAAGATCAAAACAGACAAAGCGTCAACGTCCGAATAAAGACTTTTTAACACTCTACTCACTCGCCTTCTTGCAGTCTGCCATAAAGCCCGTTTGCAAATGGCGTAGGGCTAATCCGCCAACCTAGTCTACGAATATAAAAGAGAGAAAGGGGTTTTTAAGGGTTTTTGTTTAAGTAAATAGAAATATTTATATAGTACTTATAGCTACTATATAACATGGAAAAAACCACAATACAAATCAATGTAGAAACTCTTGAAAAGTTGAAAACACTAAAGAATTTTGAAAGACAATCTTATGATGATATATTAAATAATTTAATTGAAAATATAGAAGAAGAAAGTCTTAGCGAAGAAGAAATTAATGAAATACAAAAAGGCCTTGAAGATGTTAGAGCAGGAAGAACAACCCCTATCGAACAAGTTGCTAAAGAACTGGGGATACAATTGAGATAAAATGTATTCAGTAGAATTAACTGAAACATCAAAAAGATTTCTTAAAAAACTTGATAAACAATATTCTGATATCATCTTAAATAAAATTTATTCCCTGAAAGAAAATCCATTTAGGTATCTTAAAAGACTTCAGGGTGAGAAATTATGGAGATTAAGGGTTGGAGATTACAGGGCTGTTGTAGACGTGATTATTTCTATGAACAAGATTATCGTTGTAAGAATTGGACATAGAAAAAATATTTATGATAAATAATTTATTTTTTTCTTCAGAATTCTCTTTTACTTTTCTATTTACTATATTCTCTAATCTCTTGTATAGGAGAGGTTATCATAATATCCCAAGGAGTCCCCTGCCGAACAAATTTTTTATCTTCTCCCAATAATCTTGCAACAATTTGCTTCCCTCTTTTTGGAGTGTTATCTAAAAGTTTTGATAGATTATCATAATTTATTCGCTCTCCCCCCCCTGAAATAAATTCTACTTCTCCTTGAAATGTATGAGCTCCTATTTTTGTTTTATCATCCCAAAAGCCAAGTATCCCATAAAGTTTACCTTTATTCTCTTCAATAGCAGTTATAGCTTCAAGCTCGCCAATCATAGTTACAGGATATTCGCTATTTTTAGTTACATAAATTTTCATAATCTGTCCTCTGTTTCTTTTTTATTTTCCTTTTTCTTTAAATATAGTTACTCAATATCCCCGTCTTACTCTAATAATATAACGAATTTCCTTCTTTAAAGACAATAACCATTTAGTTAAATTTCCTTTTAGAACAAATTTAAATACAAGGAATCCTGCAATAACCAAAAGCAATACTGCGAAGATGAATATTCTTGTTCTATTGCCAAATATGAATGTGAATGGTGTTGTTACCACACTACCAACAATGCTCAAAAATCCCTTCTTCTGAGTTTCTTCTGTGCTTACATTTGCCTCTTCTTCATTTGAAGCACCAGTATCATTTATTATTATAATTGAATTATTGCCTCCAGAACTTGAAGCAGAGTAAGGAGTTCCGCTTCCCCCTGCATTATTACTAGGAGAAGATACAGGAATAGGTTCAATAACTCTGACTGTTCTTGTTGCTGTTGCAGTATTTCCTGCTAAGTCAGAGATAGTATAAGTGATAATGTATTCTCCAAGAGCACTTATATTTACCTCTCCTGTAATTGTAATGCTTGAAGTTAAATCTCCATAAACGCTGTCTAACGCAGTTGCTCCAAATTCTTGATAAGTAGAATTGATTTCTATTGTTAATGGGTTCTCTCCAAGAATGCTAATGACAGGAGCAGAGCCATCATAGGTGAAACTAAATTCTTGTGTTGATTCTTTGTTTCCTGAAAGATTAGTAGTTTCTATCCAATAGAATACTTGAAGATTATCCAATATATCCCCATAAGGAATGCTTCCAGCCCCCCTTAAAACAGAGAAAGGACTGCTGTAAGTATCATCATTTATTTTGTAATAAAGAGTTGCTTTAGAAACATCAGAAACATCAGCATATACTTTAATCAAATCAGAACTCAAGTTAGGGTATAATGGTTCTGTATGAACATTTGAAATTGTTGCACTAACTGTTCCAAATAGGAAGATAAATATCAGAAAAATAAACCCACTCTTCTTCTTTATTAACTGCATTTAAAATTAAGGTATCGCCTGTTTAAAAATATTTTATTCTTTAGGAATTACTTTTTTGTAGTCACTACAAAATGCTCAAATAGACTTATATAATCTTTTTTCTTTTAATCATAGCTGACTAGGACAGTTCGGTTGTCCTGAAAAGGACGTTATCATAAAAGCCTCTGTCAAGTGTCTAACTATTAATATGGTGACTGGACTATAACTCACTATACGAAACCTGCACTTGTTAAGCTTATTTATGAAGCGAAGAAGATAACCTTTAAAGCAAATTTGTAGGTTAAGATTCATTCAGTTCGTGCTTAAGGCACTTTCTCCACCGAGTCCAGATGTCAGCTTTTATAATATAAGAGAAATGGCAAAGAAAAAAAGTGTGAAAAAAGCAAGAAAAGTTAGGAAATCAAAATGCAGAAGCAGATGTGCTAGTAACAAAAGTAAGACTTCTAAAATAAAAAAGTTGATTAAACTCGCGAAATCTAGAAAAGGGAAACCCAAAAAAAGAAGAAGATAAAGTTATTTATTCTTTTGTTTCAGAACTCTCTGGTTGTTTTGTTCATCTTCATCTTCGCAGTGATGGTTCCATCTGGACATCCTATTCCTATATTTCCATAAAAGGCACTTGGGGTTGAAATGAGACTTGCATTTAAGCTTCATATCACATTTTGTTTTTACAGTCAGAGTCAATGTATCAATATTTGAATAACTGTCTTCATCTTTAACTCTAAATGCTGCAGTGTAAGAACCATTTTCATTGTATACATATGTTGGATTTTGTTCCAAGGACTCTACATTAAATCCTTCTGATTCAACATAGCTGAAATCCCATTCATAAAGGGTGACTAAATCTGAGGGGTCATCTGTATAGTTTCCTGTAAAATTTACACTCTCATTTTCCAAAACAGTCTGATCCTCCCCTGCATTTGCAGTTGGAATTCTATCAGTTATAGTTACTTCTAATCCATCGTTGTCTGATATTCCAACATAGTCTGTAACAGTTAATCTTACAAAATAAAGTCCATTATCTGCATATACATGACTTGGGGTCATTCCTGAACCTGAAGGAGTCGCATCTCCGAAATCCCATAAATAAAGCAATTCATTTGTTGGAGTTACACTATCATATGAACCTGAACCATTAAAGGAAACTAATTGTCCTTCATCAAATGTCTTAATAGGAGATTCTATATCTGCAAGAGGACGAGCACAGTCATATGTGAAAGGAGAAACTTGCGCAGTTCGAGAATTGTGGTTTGAAGAAGTATCTGTTGCATTAATAACACAAGACATTGTTTCCGCATCCATTGTATCAGTTGCAAACCAGGTACAGTATCTGTCTCCACTTACTAAATTCATGTAATTAGTAAGTTCGTGTCTTGGGGATGAACAACTCAATCCTACAGAGATTATAGCTGAAGCATCAACAACATCTGCACAGATATCAACTCTTTGTGCACAACCTGGCCAAACTGGAGTTATATTAATGTTTGAAATTACTGGAGCATCAGCATCTTCTTTTATACTGGTTAAAGTAGCATTTTCAATTGTTTCTGCAGCACTGACTCTACTAACTATTACGAACAACATATTTCCTAAAATTAGAACTAAAAAAAACATCAACCACACCTTTTTCATCATATTAAATAAGATTATTAAATTTTATAAATTTTGTTATTCTATCTTTACTTCAGAATTTTCTTTATTAGTTACTTTTCTTTTTCTTATAGAAGTAATTGCTATTCCCAAAACCACAATTGTTATCAAAACCAGAATTGTAGCAATTCCTTCTTCAGATTTGACAAAGTTACCTATTGCTGCTCCTGTGATTCCCAAAAATCCCGTAGTTGTTTGTTCTGGTTGTGTCTCATTTATAGGGGGGGTAGGTGCAGGAGTCGTAAGACAGTTTCTTGTCTCAGTAGTTTGTAAATTTCCAGTTGTGCATATTCTTTTTTGAATCCCATCAATACACTCTTCCCAGTCTCCACACGAATAAATATTGCTTCCACCTCCGCCTCCTCCACCGCCAGAAGGAGGAGTTGTTCCTCCAGAAGTTCCAATACTGACTGAATTAGAAACTCCATTTCCTTCATTATGTCCTACTAAGTCCCATGCATGAACTATGTAAGTATAAGTTCCTACTTGAGGATTTATATTATCCAAATAATTTGTATTATCGGTATTTGCTATCCAAATTAAATTCTCTTGGTTAAAACCCATGTAAATATCATAATAACTAATCCCGCTACAAGAAGGAATATCTGTTGCAGGATTCCAGGTTAATTGAATTCCATTGCTGACTGGTGTTAGAATTAAATTTGAGGGAGCAGATGGCTTATCAAAATCCACGCAGATTTCTGCCTGTGCTGTTACAAATCCAATGCACAAAATTATTGTTAATGCCAAGAAGATTGATGTTTTCATTTTATAACTTTCCATTATTTCCTATCACATCTTTTGCTTCTGCGTAAAGCCAGTAAGAACCACTCTGATTCAATCCGTGTTGAGTCATGTTAAATTGTGCTTCATATAACTTAGAAGTTGAATTATAAGTTATATCATAAATCCATCCGCTGTCATAGTAGGTTGCATTTAATCCTGTCCCGTCAGAAGGCACACCAAGAGTTACTATTTTATATTTTACACTTGAATCGTCAATATTATACATGTCTGTAATGTTGAATTTTATCGGAATTATGCTGTTATTGTCAGAAAATATTGAGCCATTAACTGGAGAGACTAATTGGATTACTGGGCCTTGATTGTCTGGCTCCATTTCCAGTAATTCAACACTGACTTGATATTCTCCTGGATAAAGAGCAGGATTAGAACCTATAATTAATGTTACTTCATCATTTGAATCCAATTGCAGCATGTAATAATTGGGATTGTAGCAATAAAATGTTCCATTCAAAAGTTCATTAATTGTATACTGAATGTCTGGCTTGTCCTTTGCTTTAAAGTTAATCGGAGCTTGTTCTGAACATGTCATGGGAATTGTGTTATAATAGAAAAATCCTGGAAGCAAATATTGTTCAGCATACATGAACATCTGAAAATCTCCCTTCCATACAGGATAATCTTCATCTAAGGAAATTATATTGACTCTTGCGACAAGGGGAGCATTGTTATAATTTCCTCCCACATTCGGATAATCAAAGCTGAAGGTTGTTTCTGTAGTTCCCCCTGCAATAAAACTTGGAATGTCTAATGTGGTTGGAATTACATTTGTTATTGTTCCTGCTGTGACAATTCCAATTAGGAAAATTGTTGCAAAAATGATTAATGGTATTTTGTTGTTGTTCATTTTATGTTGCTAATACCTCTACTCTTGAATAGCCGTCAGTATATTCTTCCCCTGTGCTTATCGAGTATTCTGAATCTGCTCCTGCTCCAGAGATTATTAGTCCTATTGCATCTTCTGGGTTTAAGTTTATTTCTCCTGAAGATTGGCAGGTTGTTTCTTTTTCAACATAATTAATGGTATTTGTTAAAATTACGGAAGGCGGAACACAAATAATTTCTTCTTCTAAACCGGGTTTGATTCTTACAACTTGAAATTGTAAAATGTTTCCTTCTATATTTGTTTTTGCCCATATTTTGATATCAAAATTAGCCCCGTAAAAATCTTCAACTCCAAGTTCTTCTGTATTGAACATTAATCTTTGTCCATCCCATAAATAAACCTCTTCTTCAAAAGAAGGAATTTCATTAATTAATAAATCATGATAAATTCCGGAATCATATCCATTAAGATATAATATAGGTCCGTTAACTTCAACAGTTCCTGTAATTTGTCCAAAATAAGTTAATAAAGAAGCAGAGACAATTCCAATTAGTAAAATTCCAAGAATTATCGCTGTTGCTTTTCTTTTCATTCCTTTTCTTTCTCCGTGTTTCTCTGCCTCGTTAGGCGTGATTATGAATTCCCTCTTGCGAGGGCTTCATTTTTCTTCCTCTTCTCCTTAAAAATAAAACAGGTAAAATAAAAAATAAATTATTTTGGTTTTATGGTGTTGTTACTGGTTGTATTTCTGTTCTTATTGTGTATGTGTCTGGAACTAAGTTCAATGCAAAGGCATTACTTTCACAGAAGTTAAATCCTCCACCATTTGCTAGAAGGTCCATTACATTTCCAGTATCATCAGAATACATGATTAAATCTGTTTCAAATAAGAAGTTACTTGCTTGACCCCAGTTAATTGCCCAAGTTCCATCTTCATTATCTGTTAATGCACTTGCTGGAACATACCAAATCTTTGCTCCATGGCAATGTTCATAGTTATCTCCTGTTGATATACCTTCCTCATATGTATCTCCGCAATAGTTGTATTCATCTACGTTCTCATCATCTGCATATGGTAAATTTTCATCAACATATTCAACTTTAATTGCTACACTTGGATTTGTAAATCTATCTATATTATCAGAGTAATATACTAAAACATAGTTATCTAAATTCCACTCCCCTTCAGAATCAATAACTTCTGCTGAAAACTCATCTCCAACAATTGTATATTTAACAGTTGCTTTCATGTCAGCTGTTTCAGTCCATGGAGATTGTCCAAACACAACATTTTTACTTGTCAATTTCAAAACCCCATAAATCTCTGTTACAATTCCATCACATTCAGGACTATCAATACCATCAGCCCAATCGATATAACTTTCATATTGCACACCATCATCAGTTCCTGCTACATTCCTACAGGTTGTCCCAAATTGAACTGGTGCTTCAACATCTGCATTATTCTTCACAGAATGACCACTACCCTCTTCACCCTGATCAGTATCACAATCAACAACAGTTGTTCCTGCTACGAGAGATGTATCCCATGCTCCAGTAATCGGACTATCTTCAACTATTACAGATTGACTTACCACCGCCATTCCAGTAATAACTCCATAATAAGTTAGTAACGCAGCACTCACTAAAGCAAGGCTCATGATAACAATCACGAACACAGAAACCTTTTTACCAAAGAGATTAATCTTTTTTTCTCTTAATTTTTTCATCATTTTCTTTATTTCTTTAAACCTCCTTTCAGCTGTATAAAATTATCCTTAAAAGGATAATGAGCAGAATAATGAACATTAAGAAAACCAAAATCAGAATTTGGATGAGAATAAATAGTTAAAGAATAAGAAAAATTAATCCCCTTTAATTCCACCATTAAAAAATTAATGCTAATTTCTTTAAAAATATAATTATCCTATAAGATATACTCTTTGTTATCACTGTGTTTTGATGAAACTAATTTCAATAATCCCTCTCGCCCATTCCTCAAAAACATTTATAAAAACATTTTCCCTTTAACTTTTTAAGAGGTGAAAAGAAGTGGTAATAGAAGCAGAGATGTTGAATCAGTTAGCTCTTCCTGCATTGCTGGGAGGAGTCGGAGGATTAACACGAGGTTTTATAGGATTGTTAAAAGCTCTTTCCTTAAGAAGAAGGATATTATGGGGATATTATGCAATCACTGTTCTTGTTGCTCTGATTATTGGGGTGTTTGTCGGGCTTATATTCAATTTTGATTATAGATTATCTCTTCTTGCAGGATACGCAGGAACAGATATCCTTGAGGGAATTTACAAGAGTTTTGCTGTCCAGAAAGTTTATGTGGGTCAAAAAGCGCCAGGTAAAAAATAAAATGCCCAACCCAAAACTTGTAAAATTTATAGAAGAGGCAAGAAAAAGAGGATTTGATGATTATGAGATTAGAGAGCCATTATTAAAACAAGGTTGGCCATCTGAGGAAATTGAAAAGGTCTTTTTATTTTTAAAACCCAAATACAAATTCAAAAATAAAGTTTCTGTTTTTCTTGATACTGAACTTCTGAATATGCTTGAAAAAAGGGCAAAAAAGAATATGTTGACAATAGGCGAGCAGATAGAGGATATTTTAAGAAGAAGCACAATCAGCCACTCAAAGAAAAAAACTGCCTATGATGAAAAGCTGGATGATACTCTGATATCTGTTTTTTCAAGAAAAAAAACAGGAAGAAAGGCAAAGAAATAAAATATTAGGATGAAAAATAAACAATTAATCAGGTTTACAATATTCTTTGCTCTTGTTCTAATTGCTTTAATCTCATTAATATTTATTTTTTCAGATAATTTTAGTATTAATCCCGGCAAAGGCAATGAACTTCCTGATAATTATGTAATAAATGTAATAGATGGAGATACTTTTCAGATAAATTCAGGAGAGATAATACGGCTTTTATGTGTGGATACTCCTGAAAAATCTCAGGAAGGACATCAGGAAGCTAAAGAATTTCTTGAGTTTTTAATCTTAAATAAAGAGGCAATCCTTGAACACTCTATAACAGACAAAGATAACTACAGCAGATTATTGAGATATGTTTATGTTAATGATTCTTATTCAAGTGAATTATTATTTGTCAATAGGATGATTCTGAATAAGGGCTATGGAACTCTGTTTATAGTTCCTCCAGAGACTTGCAAGGAAATGAATTAATTCTTTTAATATCCCTGCCCATAACACCAGCCTGTCTTTCTCATCTCTTATAAAACAATATTATTTTTAAAAAAATTTAGAGAATTTTTTTCTTAATTAAAACCATATAAATCTTTAAAAATATGTATATAATATTTCTTATATGAAAAAAACACTTGGAGCCTTAGCAATGGGACTTGCATTGGCTACAGCACCGGTTCCAAAAATTAAAGCAGAAGAGAGTACATTATCTCTGGGATTGTCATCTCCATCTCATGGACTTGTTGCATTGAGAGGAGTATGGGATTGGAATGATAATTTTGGAGTACAGGCAGATGTTGGAATATTTTCAGGAGTTGATTTAAGATACAAGAAAAAATTATTTAATTGGGTGGATATATATGGATATGGGGGAATTATTGGAATTTCTCCTTGGATGTATGCTTTACGTGAAAGTGTAGACGGGCCTTTTTTTGGTTTGGATATAGGAGCAGGATTTGAGACAGGCAGAGAAAGAGGAATATTTGGTGGAGTAGAAGGAGGATTAATTTTGCCAATACCTTCGCAACAAGAGAGCACACAACCATTCCGTCTTGATATTAATCTTATGTATAAAATTCCATTAAAGAAATAATTCTAATGTATAGATGAATTTTGAAAAGTCGTTATTAATAATACACTAATTTGTCGCTATTCAATAGGCTCGCCACACCACCAACCCCCCTTCCCCATCCCTCAGGAACAAAGAGATGGAAAGATTTATATATCAATTGATATATAAGAAATAATGAGAAATGAAACAATAAATCCGTTTGCAAGAAGTCCGACTCTTGATACAGTTATGATGATTGAAAGAACAATTGAGAAATATAGTGGGGAATTTAATCGAACAGAAATATGGAAAAAACTTGATAAAAAGGTTATGTGGCAAACATACCTTATAACCTTAGAATATTTACAAAGCATAAACAAAATTGCAATAAGCAGTAATGACATTCTTGTTTATATCTGGAGTCCTGAAATAGCAAAGAAATTCATGAAGCGAAAGAGGTATTAAAAGATGATTAAAAAATCAGAAGTTATTTTTGTAAATGACAAAATTGAAGAGGAATTTAATAGTCTTGATGAAGACGACGAACTCAAAAAACATATTAATCGGGCAATTGAAGAGATTAGACAAAATGCTTTCTGTGGGATACCAATACCTAAAAGATTAATCCCAAAAGAATATATCCAAAAATATCAAGTCAATAATTTATGGAAATATGATTTGCCTAGTGGGTGGAGAATGATATATACCATAACAACACCTAATAAAATTGAGATTATTTCTATAATTTTAGAATGGTTTAATCATCCAGAATATGAAAGAAGATTTCATTATTGAAAATGAAAATACTAACTAAATACTATGATGGACTGGGAAAATTAAAGATTCTTAAAAACAGTGCAACCAAGCCAAAATCAATAATAAGATTTAAATTTTTGAAAGATGGAAAAGAATTTCCTTGTTGTGATTTTCAAGGAAAATGCACAAATAAAGCATATGCAGAGGTTTATCCATTTATGATGAAAAACAGTAATAAAAAAGGTTGGAGTTATCTATGTAGAAGACATTATCTTGCTGAACAAAAAAGATTAAATGGGGAATTGCTTTCATGCCTGCAAGTTGAATGGTAAATCAATAATTTCTCCAAACCACCAACCCCCCTTCCTCATCTCTCAAAAACAGAGTATCTCCAGAAGATGTCCAAACATATTCTTCATCATTCCAGAAGAGAATATCATCTCTATTTGTTTTGTTTCCAACAATTATGTTGACTTCACTTCTGCTATTTAATATAAAATCATTAAAAATGAATTTTTTTCTTCCTTCATCTTTGATGCTCCATTCATCAAGATTGCAGTCCAAAGTGCAATTATTGTATAGAGTAATAGTTTGTGTTTTCACATTTAGCTCTTTCAATTCAACGCATTTAGCACATTCATCACTTGATTTCTCGCATAAATTTATATTTTTTATTAGACACTCTTCCCAAGCGTTTCTAAAATTGTTATAATAAATATCTTTTCCAGAAGGAAAGTAGAGATTAGCAAATCCTTGTTTGACTAATTCTAAGTCGATGTTCTTTTCATCGATAAAGACGTATCTCAGCAACCTATTGTATCTATCTTTATCTTCATTACTCTTTTTTAGCTCAACTGTCTTGTTTAATGTTGTTTCAGAGAGAAAACTCTTCGCTTCGTTGTAATATTTCTCCCCCCTTTCAGGCGTGTTAATTCCGAGAAGTCTTGTGCTGTTTCCATTTACGATTAAAGTATCGCCATCAACAATCCTTTCAACAATGCCGAAATCTGATTCTTCCAAAAATTCCGTGAATTTGCTGTCAAGAAATCTATAATTAATTGCAAATAAAAGAAGGATTAAAAAGACGAGCAAAAATACCTCTTTTTTCTTATTCATATAAATCATTACCACAATTAATTTAAATAAATTCTTGCAACGTATTTTATGGTAGAATTGGAAATTCAACCAAGATACAAAACAAGAGGTTTTGCATAATGGATGGGGTAATATTATTAGCAGATCCGAAATCAAACTCTTGGAATTTTGCTGTTAAAATAAGGGATTATATTAAAAATCAGAGAGGAGCAGAAGTTCTTCTTGAAGAGGTTTCTATAACTCATTTTAATAATGGAGAGATAGATATGCATGTTCCAAAAAATGTCAGGAGAAAAGAAATTTATTTTATACATGATTCTGCAAAAAACCCGCAGGAATGGTGGATGGAACTTTTACTCTTAAAAGATTTGCTGTTGAATGCATCTGCAGAGAGTGTTACATTTGTTCTTCCTGATTTGCTTTACAGCAGAAAAGACAGAAAAGAACAACCACATGTTCCAATTTCAGCAAGAGCATTAGCAACTTCAATTTCTCCCCAATTAAGAAGAATAATTACTATGGACTTGCACACAGACCAGATTCAAGGTTTTTATCCTGCAAACTGTCCTGTAGATAATCTTCACAGTTTTCCTGAAGTTGTGAGATATATTGAAAAACATCCAATTTCAGATTCCAATAATTTGATAATAGTTTCTCCTGATGCAGGGGGTGTAAGCAGGGCAAGAGCATTTGCACAAAAACTCGGAATTCATCAGCCAATTGCCTTTATTTACAAAAGAAGAGACAAGCCAGGAGAGGTTGCAGAGATGAAACTTGTAGGGGATGTGAGAAATTCAGAAGTTTTGATTGTGGATGATATCATAGATTCTGGAGGAACTTTATGCAGTGCAGCAAAATTATTGAGAGAAAATGGGGCGTTAAAAGTGCATTGTTATGGGACTCATGGGATTTTTTCAAAAGGAACTTCTGTTCTGTGCAATAGTTTTGACAGGGTTATGACAAGCAATACTCATTACAGGGAAAATTTAGACTTGGGTGGAGTCGAGATAATTGACCTTTCTCCTGTTTTTGCAGAAGCCATATACAGAGCACAAAAAGGACTTTCTATTTCTGGATTATTTGAATAGGAATAATTTAATCATCAGAATGCACAGACTGATTTGGGAATATGGTATTATAGTCTCCTAATCTTATTTTTTTTACTTGTAATAGTCTTTGGACAAAACATACTCTTTTATCTTTATCTGTCAAAGCCTTATAAGCTAAATAAGGGTCAACATGCAATACCTTAGATTCATCACCAGCATCATCAAAAAAATGGAAAATTCGCACATCCTGAAAAGAAGGATTTTTTCCCCCTTCAACAAGAGAATCAGAAAGCATGACATCAAAAACCCCATTTAGTCTTGTTGCAAAATACTCTTGATTAAACCATAAATTTGCATTTGAAAACTTTCCATTTCCGTAAAACTCAATGTCTTTTAATCTTCCTCCCCTGAACTCTCCAAGCAGAGTTCCATCTTTTAAAGATACTGCTTGCGATAACACTATAACTTTTTCCCCGACTAACCTATTTAAAATCCTCTTCACTTTTTCTGGATTATTGATTACACTAACAAGATTTTTTCTGTTACCTTGTTCTATATGCTGAAGAGATCTTAATGTTTTATATCTACATTGATACACCAATTTGTAATTTGCTTTTTATTCTTAAAAATTATTATACTCCAGAATAGATTTTAATATCCTTGATTTCCTATAGAAGTATGCCTCAATAGCTCATGAGAAGCGTGCCACGGTTTTCGTGGTAAGTTCCCCATACCATCTCCCTAAAAATAAAAGAGATTGGTTCGCTAGTTGATACATGCCTCAATAGCTCAGATGGTAGAGCAACTGATTCGTAATCAGTAGGTCGGGAGTTCAAATCTCTCTTGAGGCTTTTCGCGAGCAAAGAAAAATCATCTTTCATTCAAGAGACTTTTCTAAATCAGGCTTATTTGTAACTATTAGATATACCGGCTCATCATTGCCTATAATTAGTTCCGGGAAAGCAGTTTTTATTTTAGGAGCAATAATCTCTTTGGGGGTAATAATAACTACTGCTCTTTTTGAAGTATATATCTCAGTAGTTTCAAGCCATTGTGTTATGAAGTTAGATGTATAATTGTCAAGTGCTAATCGTTGGATATCCCATTTCTGAAATTTTTCTGAAAAAGGGCTCGGTGTAAAATTTCCATCATAATCAAAGGCTCCAAGTAATTTATGCCCTTTGTAGGAATAATGCTCTAATGCATCTGAAAAAATATCTGCTTTATCAAGAATTCCATAAGGATATGCTAATGTCTTTATCTGAAAAACCTTGTTACCAATCTGCTGCTCAAAATATTCAAAAGCACGAGTAATATCATCAAGGAAATCCCTTGGAGATAGATTTCTTGTCATCCAATGATTATAAGTATGATTTCCTATATGGAAATTATCTGCAAGATAATGAAGTTTTTCTCTTGTGAAGTCTTTCTGTAAGAATGGTTCAGTAGAATGTGAAATATAAAAAGTAAAATTAATCTTTCCCTGTTCTCTTTGGAGATATTTTTCAAGGAGAGCCACCATAGAATCTGACTTAATTTGTTTCTTATCTCCTTGGATAACATAAGTGAACTGATTTACTGTAGCATCATCTGCTCCTGCCAGGCATATTTTTTTGTTATTTGGCACACGGGTAAAATCTCCTTGGAGCAGTTGCTCATCATTGATAAAATAATAATTATTTTTAACCATATATTTCAGCCATGCTTCAAATTTTTCAGATGTGATTGAAATACGCAGATGATTGGCTAATCCATGCAAACCAAAAATTGGAATAAACCCATGTTTCTTTTTTTCACTAATATAGAGTATTCTAGCATTTGGGGTAACTTCTTCTCTAGTCCTGTAATCATAAAAGCCTTCCTCTAATGCAATTTTCTCTAGAACACCCTGTATATTATCTTGTGTTACTGCGTGTAATCTTTTCTTCTGCTGTTGGATATTATACACCGTTATCATTGAATGTTTTTCAGTTCTAACAGGAGAAAATTGTGTTGATTGCTGGTTATATTCATTACGCAATGAGATGCCAGACAGGAAAAAAAGCCCTAATATTCCAGCAAAGACTTTCCTATAAAATGCTTTCGGTTTTAAATTGTCTTGTTTTGGCTTATTAGTATTTTCTTTCACGGCTTTTCAATAGATTTTTAAGTATAATTATTTTGTTACAAACATCATAGTTCGCACGTCTGCTGAAAATTATGGGCGATACTGAAGTTTCGCGAACATGCTCTGCGGGAGTGCCAGAGCGGTCAAATGGGCAGGACT
>CAYHEN010000002.1:42798-57048 GCA_964355745.1 Candidatus Woesearchaeota archaeon | reverse complement strand
GCTCTTCCGATCTTTTGCGCACTTTTAAACTTTTAGAATTAAAAACATTTATAAAACTGAGAAAATTAAATACATCATAAAAGATGGCTGAAAAAGAGAAAACAGAGGGATTGGGAATTTCTGGATTTACTATCGGTGTATTAGGAATTACCTTTTCTGGATGGATTGGATTAGTATTGTCTATTGTGGGTTTGACTTTTTGCTTGGTTCAGCAAAAAAGACACAAGACAGGATTAGCAAAAGTAGGAGTTATACTAAACATAATTGGTATTGTTTTAAGTATAATAATAATTATTCTTTACCCAATATTTATCGCTCCTTTGTTAAATCAGGTTAGCAGTTAAGATGAAATCTAAAACAGCTGCAATGGAAATGTCTGTAGGAACTATAGTTACTATTGTCTTATTAGTGACTGTTTTAATTCTTGGCGTAGTCCTAATAAAGAATATTTTCTCGAGTGCAAAGGGAGTGGTTGATTTAACAGATACTCAATTAAGAAACGAGATAAACAAATTATTCTCTGAAGAGAGCAAAGTATCAATATATCCTGGAACAAGGTTCATTGAGATAAAACAGGCAAGTAGTGGCGATGGAGTCGGGGTTGGAATAAGGAACCTTTTAACAGGAGCCAGCAGTAACAAAAAGTTTTCTTATGAAGTTTCTATCTCTGACGCAGATTTGGATGAAAAATGCGGAATTAATGCACAAACTGCAGAAAGTTGGATTGCAACAGGAAGATCAGAAGAAAATATTCAAATTGCTTCGGGCGATTTTGCTATGCAAAGAGTAACTTTTGACATCCCCATTGGTTCTCCGTTATGCACAATAAGATTTAGGATAAATGTCCAAGCAGATAGTGCTAATTACGCAACTGACTTCTTTGATTTGAAAATTAAGGCAAAATAATAAAGCCAATAATAACCTTTAAAAATATCGGATTAAAGAGAGATTTATGCCAGAAGAAAATCCTCTTGAAATAACTTTAAAAGAGCTGGAAGCAGAAAAGGAAAAAGCTTTTAAAAAAATAGATGAAACTAAAGAAACCTTCGGAGTAAAGAAGAAAGCAAAAGAAAAAGTAGAGATTAATTATATGAGTGCACAAAGATGGTTGAAGATGTTTTATGATTATTTAGACGCTCCTGAGACAGTGTTATTATCGGATTTAGAATCTTATTGGGGAAGCGAGAGTTATGATTTACGAGAGGCATCTCTGCATGCTGTTTACCATTTATCACGAATAAGAGACATTCCAACTGAAACTGCAGATGGAACTGTAAGAAGTAATTTATGACTTTAATACTAAGAATTTTTAAATTCCCTCTTCTTAGGATATTAATGCCCTTAAAATTATACAACACCCTTACGAGAAAAAAAGAAATCTTCAAGCCGATAAAAAAAGGTTTTGTAGGAATTTATTCTTGCGGACCGACTGTTTATTGGTATCAGCACATTGGAAATTTGAGGACATATATTTTTTCTGATATTTTGAAAAGAACTCTCGTATATAACGGCTATAAGGTAAAACATGTGATGAATGTCACTGATGTCGGACATTTGACAAGCGATGCAGACACAGGAGAAGACAAGATGGAAATGGCAGCTGCGAGAGAAGGAAAAAAAGCAGAGGATATTGCAGATTACTATCTTAAAATTTTCAAGGAGGATTTTAAAAAATTGAATATCTCCAATCCGGATATTTGGAGCAAGGCAACAGAACATATAAAAGAAATGATTGAAATGATAAAAACTCTCGAAAAGAAAGGTTACACCTACAGAACAAGCGACGGGATTTATTTTGACAGTTCCAAATTTAAAGATTATGGAAAGATGGCGAAGATAAAAGTAGAAAAATTAATTGCAGGCAAGAGAACAGAAATGAGAGAGAAAAGGAACAGGACGGATTTTGCTTTATGGAAATTATCTCCCTCCACAAATTCAGAAGAGCAAAGACAACAAGAGTGGAATTCTCCTTGGGGAATTGGGTTTCCTGGATGGCATATTGAATGCAGTGCAATGTCCATGAAATATCTCGGAGAGAATTTTGACATTCACACCGGAGGAGAAGACCATATACAAATACATCACACAAATGAAATAGCGCAGAGCGAGGCATTTTCAGGGAAGAAGTTTGTAAATTATTGGCTTCACGGAGCATTTTTAAAATTCAGAGGAGAAAAAGTAAGCAAAAGCAAAGGGGGATTGTATACTCTGTCTGAATTAGAAAAAAAAGGCTTTCCTCCTCTCTCTTTCAGATACATGTGCCTTACAACCCATTATAAAAAACCAGTGAATTTCTCTCCGGAAATTTTAGAGGCAAGCCAGAATTCGCTTGAAAGACTGAAAAATATAATTTATGAAATAAAAAAAGCTCATAGCTCAAAGGTGATGCGAAAAAACAAGAAAAATATCAACATTGCAAAAAACGAGTTTCTGAAAATAATAAATGACGATTTGAGCACGCCAAGAGCAGTGTCTTTTTTGTGGGATATCTTGAGAGACAATCGGTTAAATGATTCTGAAAAGTATGAACTCGCAATGGATTTTGACAGAATTTTTGGACTGGATTTAGACAAGGAAGAGGAAATTGAAATTCCAAAAGAAGTAAAAAAACTTGTAAAAGAAAGAGAAGAGGCAAGAAAAAAGAAAAACTGGCAGGAAGCAGACAACATAAGAAACAGGATAAAAAAAGCAGGATATAAAGTCGATGACACAGAGGAAGGACCTGATATAAAGAAGCTATAAACTATAAATTATATCCAGGCAGTGTTTTTTAGTGTTTCCTCCAGCCATTCAATTTCTAGATCATCCTTACTATTATCTTTCCTAAGCTGTTCTTGAAGTTTTTGGTTTATCTCTTCAGTTCTTTGTTGATAAAAAGTACTCGGATTTACTCCTCTTTCTTTTTTACTCTGTGTGAGATAATTATTTTCTGGCATTTTTTTAAGAAACATTTAAAACTTATAAAGTTTTTTAATTAGAAAGTTATAAAAAATAAATATGTATATTTTAAGATAAAAAAGAGAATGAAAAAGAGGAAATTAGATTTTGTAAACTTGAAATATCATCCGAAAAAAGAGGATTTAATCTGCTTGCTTAAAATTTCTCCTAATAAGATTTCTATGGAAAAGGCAGCAAATACTGTTGCTCTTGAATCTTCTGTTGGAACTTGGACAAAAGTTGCAGGGCAGAAGTATGTCGAAAAACTAAAGGCGCGAGTTTTTTCTATCAGAAGAAATTACATAAAAATTGCATATCCAGACGCTCTTTTTGAAAAAGACAATGTTCCTAATATCCTGTCCTCTATTGCAGGAAATATTCTTGGAATGAAAGCGGTCAGGACAATCCGATTAGAAGACGTGCAATTCCCAAAATCAATCCTAAAAAGCTTTCATGGTCCTCGTTATGGAATAAGCGGAATAAGAAAGATGATGAAGATTAAAGAACGTCCGCTTGTCGGCACAATAATCAAGCCAAAGCTTGGACTGAATACACAACACCATTCACAGAGCGCTTATGAATCCTGGAAAGGAGGATGTGATTTTGTGAAAGATGATGAAAACTTGGCAAGCCAAAAATTCAATATTTTTGAAAATAGATTAACAAAAACTTTAGAAATGGCTGACAGGGCAGAAAGTGAAACAGGAGAGAAAAAAGCTTATCTCATTAATATAACAGCAGAAACAAAAGAGATGATTAAGAGAGCACAACTCGTTGAACAACAGGGAGGAAAGTACACTATGATTGATATTTTAACTTCTGGATGGGCTGCATTGCAGACATTGAGAGAAGCAAATTTCAAAATGGCTATTCACGCTCATCGTGCTATGCACGCTGCTTTCACTCGGGATCCAAGCCAGGGAATAAACATGCTCGTGATTGCAGATTTTGCGAGGCTTATAGGTGTTGATCAGATTCACATTGGAACAGGAGTAGGAAAATTAGAAGGAAGCATAAGAAACATTGAAGAAATACAAGAGGAAATTGAAAAGAAAAAAGTCGGAGAGACAGCACATAGGTTAGCACAGAGATGGGAGAATATAAAACCTGTCTTGGGAGTTTCTTCTGGCGGCTTACATCCTGGACACATTCCTTACTTGATTAAGCATCTTGGAAAAGATTTGGCAATACAGGCAGGAGGAGGAATTCACGGACATCCTCTTGGAACAGAAGCAGGAGCAAGGGCAATGAGACAGGCAGTAGATGCTGTAATGAAAAAAATTTCTTTGAAAGAATATGCAAAAACGCATGTCGAGTTAGAAGAGGCATTGAATACCTGGCAGAATAAAGACAAAGAGTAAACCTTAAAAAGAGTTTATCTATGATTTAGGCATGAGTTTAATTAACAGGTTAAAGCCATTAGTATTAGGATTGATGTTATCATCTGCAACCATTGCTGCATTTAGCGGATGTGAAACATTAAAGCTAAAAAGTAGTAAAGGTAATGAAGAAATAGATTATGCTAATAAAAAAAGAATCTACATAACCGCATTCGGACCCTTTAAAGATTATCAGAGAAATCCAACACAAGATATAGCCAGTTATCTTTCAAAAAAAGGATATACCACAGAAACTTTAGATGTTGATTATCACAAAGCACCTGAAAGATTAAGGCAAATCATTATGTATGACAAGCCTGATGTAATTGTCTCTTTTGGTTTTTCAGAAAAGGCCAGCAATCTCGCTTTATCAATAACTGCAAAAAATATTATGTCTTCAGACTTTCCTGATAATTCAGGAAGAATTCATAAGGATGTCAAGATTAATGATAAACTTCCTGATATATTATCTATTGATGAGAAACAGCGTAGATATTTTAGAAAAATGGCGAGACAAGCCGGAATAAATTATTATGAACAAGATGATGCAGACAGTTTTGTTTGTAATTCTCTTTCGTTTGCTGGAATTAGCGAAACCAAAGGAAATAATAAAACTTCATTTTATTTTTTTCATGTTCCGGCAGATATTTATTCAAACAAGCAGCAATTGAGGAATCTCGAAAAAATAATTCGGATGTTGGAATATTAAAAGGCAAAAATGATTCTACAAAATCTTCGGAAAATAGGTAAAAATCAAAATATGACTTCACCAGTAATTTTCTCTTTGGATTCCCAAATTTCTTCTTCTACTTCAGGCATTTCTTCTTCAGGCATTTTTCCCTTTTCTTCTGGCCTACCCATCATTTTAAAGAAGGTTTTTAATAAATCCATTGCATCTCCTTTTGCAGATTCAGGAGAAACTCGTGCAGAATTAGCTATATCTCTAACCTTAAACCAAACTTGAATTCCATCCACAAATCCCTTAACCATCCCCTTACCAAAAGGCCTGTCTTCCCAAGGAGGAAATTGCTCTTCTGCCCCTCTCATTTCCTTTTCAGTGAAGTAAATAAAATCGTAAACTTTCTCAAAATCTATGTCAATTGTTATGTCCTTTTCTGGAACCTCTTCTGGCAACATTGGTTCAAGTTTCAAAATATCATTTTCATTTACCTGCGCATAGAGATTAAATACAATTTCATCTGCAGTATAATCTTTAAACTGAATTGCAACATCAACATTTCCATTGTACTTATTAACAATATTCCTTATTTTTCTCATGAATCCTTCATCTTGTTTTATCATCTCTCTTTCTTCATCTTTTAATCCTTCTTCATTTTCTCTTTTTACTTTCTCTTTTGGAGGCCCTGGAAATTCATGTTCCTTCATAGCCTTTTTCATTTCATATTGTATGAATTTTTTATTAGGAAATATCCAAATCTTCATATAAGGAGATATAACTTCAATAGCCTTGTCCATTCCAGGAAGTTTAGCAGTTTTAACTTCTTCCCAAAATTCCAAGCTTCCAAATTCTGTATCATACTTCACTAAGCTTATTGGAGTATAATAATCTGTCATGCCCTCTTTTTCAAGACATTGCATTATACGAGTAGTCTGCATTATATTATCGACATTCTTCCAGTATAATTCAAAAATTCCTGAAACATACTGCTCCCAGTCTTCTGCAGAGTTAGCAAGATAATCTTCAAAAAACCATTTAACAAATTCTTCATTAAAACTCCTCTCAAATTCTTTTCTTTGCTGAATCAAATTTTCCAACTCGTATTTGCACCAGTCTGCTTCTCCTCCAGTATAAAATTCTGGCTTATATTGATGCACTTGTTCAAAAGGCTCACCCCATCCGTCAAAGAAAATAAAGGCTTCTGTTCTCTGCAAAGCAGTTCTACAAATTCCTCCTGCCTTGAAAACTCCTTTTTCTTGTGGTGGGTGCTCTTCCTCGACATCTTCTGGCTTTTCTTCAAATTCTTGAAGATGTTCTTCTGGAGGTTGTTGTTCTGGTGCTGATGGTGAAGGACATGGATCAAACTCACAATTCTTGCTTGGGTTTCTAGAAACATAAGAGCCATCAGGACATTGTTGGACATCAGTCAGACAAACTAATTCTTCAGGTGGTTGTTCTGAAGGAGGTTCTGAAACCGATACTTCAGGAATTGGTTCTGTTCCATTTTCTGTCTGAAACCCTGTAATAGCTCCGGTTATTCTTCCAACAATTGTCCTAAAAAATCTAAGAATCATTTCTCCTGTTACAGGAGCAGGCTCTTGTTGAGTTTCTGTTGGTGTTTCTTGTGGCTGTTCTTCAGGCAGTTGTTCTGGGATTTGTTCTGGTAAAACTTCTGGTTCTTCAATTGGGGTAACTTCTGGCTCCTCAACTGTTGGTGGTTGGACCAGTTCAGGAATTGTCACACATCTTCCATTACTGCAAACATCATTAACACTCCCGCAATCCTCTTTAACAGAACACTCATTTCCTGTTATTGGCTCTTCAGCTTCACAAACCCACCCACAATTGCAATTTGGATATGTCCCAGAAATATCTGCATAACCCCCACAAAGTATGTGTGGCTGAGCAGGGCAGTACTGTTCACAGCTATTTATCTCTCCTGTAATTTCGCAAATTGCTCCTGTTTGTATCCATAATCCTCCTGTGCATATCTCAGTTATTATTTCTTCTCCTGTTTCACAATTTTGGATTTTTTTATCTCCATCTACACATTCAGCCTCTCTGCACTCGCTCAATTCACTGAATTCACACCTTCCTTCCACACACTCTGAAGTTCCGCATAAAGGTTGTATACAATCTGCAGTTGTTATACAGGTTTCAGTTTCTTCCATGCATATAGGTTCGAGAGAGCATCCATTTTCATCTTGCCCTGAAAACATTACTCTTCCTGAGCAATTCAGTGGAGGATGTTCTGGACAAATTGCGCAATCTTCAATACAATTCTCTTTTGTCTCATTTCCTTCACAAATATGGTTTCCGCAAATCATCGCCTTCTCTTCAACAATTTCCTCAGGCAATTGACACATTCCTTGGATGCAAAACAAATCTTTTGTTTCCTTTTGAATTTCATTCCCTATTGTAACTTCAACCTCTTTTTTCCCGCATATTTTTCCTGCACATAAAGAATCCAGACAATCTACTTTTTCATTCTTGTTGTCATCAACATTATTATTACAAATCTCCTCTCCAAATTCTATAAACTCCTCAACAAGCCTTTTTTCATATTCTATCTGGCTAAAACTCATTTCTTTTTTATCATAACCAGAAAATAAATTCAAGAAAAATTGTTTTCTCGCTTCATAATTTGCTTTTCTTAATTCCCTTTCTTTTTCTCTTCTTTTATTATCAAAAGATTTCCAATCAAAACCGCCTTTTTGTTCTTCTCTAATGCTTTTCATTTCTTCTTCAAACATTTTATCCACCTGTTGCCACACTTCGTTGGATTTTCTGTTCCATGCTTCATTCAATGCCTGCATTCTTGATTGATATGAAACAAATTGTTTGTAATCCCCTTGTTCTAATCCCTTCTTCATCTCATCGATAATTCTTGCAAATTCTTGTTTAAAATATTCAGAATCCCTTTCCTTGAATTCTTCTGGAGAAATTCTCTCTGGTGTTTCTTTAGCTGGCTTAAATCCAGGACCCCTTCCTTCCATCCAGAAATTAAGGTTTATCCAGTTCCATTCGCAACTGTCACACATTTCCAATCTTCCCTTTACCTCAAAATTTTCTCCAACGTAAAAAGTTATCTCATTGACAAGCATTTGCTGGCTCTCTCTAATGTTCTCTGTGCCAAAAATAGAGCTCATTACATCTTCACATTTTTCCCCGCTTTGCCTGAAATAAGATTCAAAAGTTCTCTCTGCATTTACACTTTCTTTAGCCAAGGTTCTTGCATTTTCAGTTGATGGATTAGAATTAAAAATCTCTGCAAGCCCCTTAATTTCCCATATTTTCCCTGATATATCCAGCTGTTCTTTTGGCTTCTTGAAATTAGCCATAAAATTTAAATTATAAACTAATTCTTCATCTACAATAAAAGGATAAGCATTCAGTTTTATTTGTATTTTATTTCCATCGAAGATTATTTTTTCCCATGTTGGAACATCAGAATCAATTCTCTTTTCTCTTTTTTCTTTTTCATTCCAGACCCATCTCGTTTCTCCTGTTGGTTCTCCTAAAAAAGATTTCAATTGCTCTTGTTTTAAAATTCCTCCGTGTTCCATGCCTGTAGCCCCAAGAATTTCGTTTAATTTTTGTCTTCCAGAACCCAAATAAATTTGCAGTTGAACGTAATTTATGTTTCCTGTTTCATATTCTTCAGCATAATGGGTTATCTTTTGGATTTCAGATTCAATAGAGCTAGAGAAGACAAATGGAATTAAGAAAAATACAAATATTACAAAAAATATCAACCTCTTTTTCACTAACATACAAAGAATTCTGACTTTTTAACCTTTTTCCAAAAACCTTATTCTTTTCTTCCTGTTAAATATTTAAAAATGTCTAATTCTAATATCAATTAATGGAAAGAAGAAAATATAGAAAGGCTGTTTTTGTTGTTGTTTATGCAAAAACAGAAAGGGGAGTTGAGTATTTAATTTTGAAAAGAAGGCATCATTGGAAAGGTTGGGAATTTCCAAAGGGAGGAATTAATTTTAATGAAGCAAACAAACATTCTGCCAGAAGAGAAACTACTGAAGAAACAGGTCTAATTCCCAGAAGAATAAGGAAATTTAATTATTCTGGGAGATATAAATACAGGAAAAAATTTGCAGACAGAACAGGAATTATCGGGCAGACATTTTCTTTGTATGCTGCTGAAGTAAAAAAGGGAAAAGTGAAAATAGATAAGAAAGAACATTCCGGATACGAGTGGATGGATTTCAGGGAAGCAGTTAAAAAAGTAAGATTCCCAAATCAAAAAAACAGCTTGAGAATTGTAAACGAGTGGATTTCTAAAAGATAGTTATTAGCGAGTAGTTACAAAGAGTAAGATTTATAAATGCTGATTCTAATAAAAAAGTATGGCAACAGAAGATATCACAGGACAAGAAGTGAAAGCTTCAAAGAGAAGTTTACAAAACCAAGAAGTTGATAAATCAGCAAAATTGGGTAGAATGTATGAAAAAAAAGGACTTACAGGATATGAACGTCATTCTCTAAAAAATCAAAATATAAAAGAGAATAAACTAGTAAGAGGATTAGTTCATGTTGGTTCAATAATCGGAGCAGGGGTATTTACTGCAGCCTTAGGAAGATGTGTTTATCTAAATTTTAAAGATGTAGCAGCTAAAGAAGAGTATAATAAAGCCATTATGGAAAATACTTATTTAATTGACACAAATAATAGAAATGGAATTGAGCCTGAAGAATTAGGAAGATTTCATTATAAGATATCAAAAGGAAAGGAAGATATTACCCTCGGAAAAGGAAAAGATTACTGGCCAATGAGAAATGGAAAGAGAGTCCCTATTCAAGAGGTTACTGAATGGATTAGAGAACATGATTCCACGAGATAAAAATGTCAGATATAACAAGATATAGCCAGAAAGATGTTCTAGAAGCAATAAAAGAAAAATATAATGAAAGGCAACTGACACAGGTATTATCCTCTTTAGGATTTGAGCATTTCCCTGATAATGGAATTGATTCTACTGGACTTGAAAGATTACTTAGTGAATTAAAAATATTGGATGATCAAGAAGCTAAATTACAAAAACTCCAAGAGATTAAATCAGAAACTTCAAAAACTCCAGCAAAAAGAATATCACTACGGTCGAAAATGGCTCTTGCAGCTATTACTGGAATTTTGGGTATCTGCTTGTATACTGCACAAAAAATAGAAGAGGCAAGGGGGCTAATTAGAACATATGATAATTTAATAGCTCAATATGCAGATACAAATAGAGATAGTATAAGAACTCCAGAAGAAATAGTGAATTTAGAACAGGAAATAGTAAAGGGGAAAGAGGTAATATATGAACCTTCTGGACGTTATTCTCTCATATTTGTAAAATATCCAAATGGGAACTTTGTACCTAACAAAGAAATCACTAAGTGGCTTGAAGAATACCAATCTTCTAAATAAAATTAATTTAATAAAATGTCATTAGAAAGAGAATTAGTATTTCAATTAAGGAAAGATGGGACTAGCGAAGCAGATGTTTTAGAAATAGTTGCCATGATGGGTAATCCAGATATCTTAAAAACTAAACCAGTGAAGTTAAATCATCGATTAGTTAATGTTGCACTTCGTCAGTATAATGCTATTGAAGAATTAAAAAAAAGAAAACAATACGTAAAGAGAGATAGAGAAAAGTTAAAAGAATTGATAGACGAGAAAACAAAAGAAATAAGAAATACTGTAGAAGATTTATTGTCTGTGAGAGTAAAAAAAGAATACAGGGGGTGGGCTAGATGTAAAAACTGCGGGGGAAAACATTTATTTGAATATTCTTTTGGGATAACTTATGTTAATGGAAGAGGTAGAATTCCTACGCCTGTAAAATCTGAACAAGATAATTTTTATCATTGTGATACTTGTGGATATAATGGTAGCCCTTGGGATTAAGGTTATAAACTCTTTTTTATTATTTCTTCTATGAAATTTAGAGAATTTACAACAAGTTCAGAACTAAAGATTTATATATAAGTATATATAATGATTAATATGAAAATATATAAGAATAACGAGATAATACATTATCCAAGTCTAAGAACTATGCTTTTAGTTGAAAAAGTTCTGAAAGAGGCAGAAATGATGATTGGCAGAGAAGAGTTAAAAAGAAGATTGCCAGTGAAAATTATGCACCAGACCTTAAATATTATTTTGGAATATCTGGAAGAGAAAGGTATGATTATTGACAGCCATAAGGGAATATTATGGGTTTACAATCCAAGCCCTAAATTAAAGAAAGCCTTGGAAAAAGCAAGAGAGATTTAGAATGTTCAAAGGAAAAGATGTCATTGTAAAATTATCAGAAGAAGCTAATGAAGTTTATAATGAACTGAACAAGATTGTTGGAGAGGAAAAAATTAAGGGCATAGAGAGTTCTTTTCATCAGACGCTGTTAAGAAGCATAAATCGTGTTAAGGATTTATTAAAAGAAAATCCTTTTGCAGGAGAACAAATACAAAAAAAACAGATTCCAAAAAAATATATTTCTGATTATGACATTGACAATGCATGGAGAATTGAGTTAGCAAACAGGTGGAGATTGATTTATACAATAACAGGAAATCAAATAGAGATAATAACGTTTATCATGGATATTTTTAATCACAGAGATTATGATAAAATTTTTGGATATAAACATTAAAATGCAAAAGTTTCGCGAATTTACAACAAGTTCTGGCAAAAAAGTTCTTGCAGGAAAAGATGCAGAGGGCAATGAACTTCTTGTTAAGCAATTCATAGGAAAGAGAAATATTATAATCCATACAGTTGCTCCAGGAAGTCCGTTTTGTGTGATTGATAAGTTGAATCCTTCTAAAGAAGATATTGGCTTAAGCGGGGCTTATTGTGCAAGATACAGCCAGGACTGGAGAGACAACAAAAAAGATGTAAAAATAAGCATATTTACTGGAAAAGACATCTCCAAGGAAAAAGGAATGAAAACAGGCATGTGGAAAGTTAGAAAATCCAAAATTAAAATTATTAAAAAAAAGGATATTGAAAAAATAAAATGACAACAGGATTTGCGCAGTTGGGAAAAAATGGAGTAACAGATAATTTCATTTCAACATTAAAAAGCCATTTCCAAAAGCATGAAAATGTAAGAATTTCTGTGTTGAAAAGCGCGGGTCACGAGAAGGAGAAAGTAAAAAAATATTCTGATGAAATTTTAGAAAACCTCGGAAAGAATTACACTTCAAGAGTAATTGGGTTTAAGATTGTTCTAAAGAAATGGAGAAAGGCGGTTTCACGAAAGAGAAATTAAAAGAATTTTACTAAAAGTTTAACAGCTTCCTGAAGCATGTGTATTAGTTGTACTTATTTCATCTCCAAATCCTGCTGATGCCTGGCTTGTGCTTAGCGTTTGAGTGCAGCTAGATGGAACATCATTGAATGCTTCGCAAATAACTCCTTTAACTGCTTCTGGACTTCTGCTTGCCTGTGAAGTAACTCCGTTTATGACTAATGTTGGACTTCCACCAATACCTTTGCTGTTTGCATTGCTGACTTCTGCATTGTATAAATTGTCTCCTTCAGAAGTCATGCAAGAGTTTATCTTTGATGCATCAATTCCAAGTTTAGTGTATAAAGCATTTACTTTTGTAGTAATGCATGCATCTGCTCCAGTAGAACAGGAAGTATCTTCTGCAAATGCAAGAACATAATCCAAAAACTTATCTTTGTAGTTCTTCTCTATACATAATTGTCTCTTTGCTTCTACCTTTTCATATTCTCCGTGCATTGCCCCAATTTGCCTTACCTTGAAATCAATTGCGTTTCCTAATAATTTAATTACAGGAATCATTGCCTTTTCCATCTGCAATCCATAAGGGCAATATGTGAAAACATAAAGCTCAACGCTTGGCTTATCTGATTTTAGAACTTCTGTTGTTTGTGTGTCTGTATCAGAAGATTGGGAAGAAGACGCAGATAAAGATTTAATATAAGCATCTATATTCATGATACCTACTCCAAGATCAATATATTTTCCATCTTGAGATAAAGACAATGGGATGCTTTTGCCAGCACTATTGACAGTAACAGTATAAACTCCTAATTTTGTATTCTCCTCCACAGAATCAAGAGTTATTCCGCCCCCTTGAACAATATAATTATTTAAAAAATCAACTACATTTTCTCCTACTTTTTCCTTTGACATATTCCCCGTCAAACCTCCGGAAAAAGTCGCGATTAGAAGAATTATAACTAAAATCCCGCAAACGAGAGTTGAAAGTATCCATGGATTTTCTCTTATCTTTTCTGTGAAATTATGCTTCTTGTTAGGCTGTTCATGTTCGCTCTCCTTTTTCTCTTCTTCTTCCATCGCAGGAGAAAATAAATACTACTTAAAAACTTTTTGGTAAAACCAATTATATCATTCGATTGATATAAATAAATATTAAAACTCTATTTGATACTTTTTATAATGGGAAATGCAAAGAGGTTGATTAACCATGCCTTATGACATAATACTTGGGAGAGACGAGTCTGATAAAAAAATTTTTGGAGAAAGGGGATTGATATTTATTGGAAAGGGATATGTAAAAATGGGGCAATATACTTCTCTCAGTAATAAAATCTTTATGGATGTTGCAAGAAGTCATGTTGTTTTAGTTGCAGGTAAAAGAGGCAGTGGGAAGAGCTACACTCTTGGAGTTATTGCAGAGGAACTTTCCAATCTCCCTCCAGAAGCAAGCCAAAATATTGCCTCTTTGATTTTTGACACAATGGGAATTTACTGGACAATGAAATTTGAAAATGAAAAAGACAGAAAGCTTTTGCAGGATTGGAACCTGAAATCAAAAAACCTGCCTGTCAAGATTTTTGTTCCTTTTGGATATTATGAAAGTTACCTGGAAAAAGGAATTCCTATTGACGAAAAATTCGCTCTTGATGTCAAAGAATTGGCTCCTGAAGACTGGATAATCACTTTTGGGTTGGACATCACAAATCCAATTTCTATTTTAATTCAGAGGATATTGAGCAGACTAAAAGAAAAAGGAGATTTTGATATCAATCAGATCATTTCCTCTATTGAAGAAGATGAAAAAACACAACAAGAAGTAAAAAATGCTGCTGTCGGATTGTTTGAAGCTGCGCAAGAATGGGGGATTTTCGCTGAAAGAAATGAAAAGCCGACAGAGGTAAAAGATTTAGTAACTGCAGGAACAACTTCTGTCCTTGATTTAAGCGTGTATAATTCTGTTGGAGCATTCAATATAAGAGCATTAGTGATT
>CAYHEN010000002.1:0-42788 GCA_964355745.1 Candidatus Woesearchaeota archaeon | reverse complement strand
GGTCTCAAGAAAAATTTTTAATCAAAGAATGGATTCCAGAAAAAAAGAAGAAATAGAATCTGTTTCAAGAGGAATTAATATCTCTTTTGTTTCAGAAAAAAAAGAAAATCCTTTGATTTGGATTTTTATAGATGAAGCGCACGAATTTCTTCCACTAAACAGCAAAACTGCTGCAACAGATGCTCTTGTGCAGTTGCTGAGAGAAGGACGACAGCCAGGAATTTCTCTTGTTCTTGCAACACAGCAACCAGGACAGATTCACAGAGATGTTATGACACAATCAGACATTGTAATTTCTCATAGGGTTACAAGCCAGCCAGATTTGGAAGCATTGAATTATATTATGCAGAATTATCTTCTGCAGGGAATAAGCACTTACATGAATGAACTTCCTTCGTTAAAAGGAAGTGCAATAGTCTTGGATGATAATTCAGAGAGAATTTTTCCTGTGAGAGTTCGTCCGAGATTCACATGGCACGGCGGAGAAGCTCCGACTTCTGTCAGTTATAAGAAAGAGATATAAAATGGTAAAAAAGATTATAAGATTATACCGTGCAGAAGGCAAAGGAGACAGTAAAGAAGGTGTTCCTGCTCCTAGTTGGGTAAAACAAACCTTAGAATATCAAAGAAATGTAGAAGCTAGTGGTCGTTGGTTCACTGATGACTTAAAAGAAGCTGAATGGTATATTAAAAATGAATATCCCTCGGGCAAAATTCTATTTGTAGATGTGCCAAAAGAGATTGCTAACCATTATCGCGTTAGCCAATTAAAAAAAACCGGCGGAAAATTAATAGGAGAGAATCCATTTGCTTTCAGCAGACGTCCGGAAAAGGAATATTTTCTTCCTAGAGAAATTGCTAATCAAAAAAGAGATTATACTAAAGGGGTTTGGGGGAGAAAAAACCTTGCAATGAAGTTTAGTATTTTGTTTATTTCTGGAGGAATTATATTGGGTATTAATTCATTAACAGCAACAGGAAATATAGTTTTAAATTTAACAAAAACAACCTCTGGTTTATTAGGAATATTGTTTTTCATTGTTGGTTTGGTAGGATTTTTATTATTAAAAAAATAACCAAATTACCTTTAATACCAAACTTTTATAAACCTCTTTCTTCTCAAAATTAATTTTATCAAACAGTTTAGGCTGTTCTAATTCTGTTTAAAATTCGTATCCAAGAACTTTCTTAATAAATTCCTCAATCTCTTTCAATTTATCTTTGTTCAAATGAATATGCAACCCATAATTTGTAGTTTTTTTCAGAATGTATCCTTTTCTAATAAGTTCTTCAGCAATCTTCTTAATATCTTTTCCTAAATGAGATGGAAATCCTTTTGTAATTGTATCAAAAGGAGTATGGACACCACCAATAACCTTTTTTCTTCTTAGATGATATAAGATGGTTGCTTTAATTTTATCTTCATTATTAAAATCCATAAAATAAAGAATTAGAAATAATATTTAAATATTCCTATTTTTGTAATATAAAAACATTAATAGAAACATTTAAATACTACAAGTACAACTACAACAATATGACAAACGAAAGTGCATTTATAGAAATCTTTGGAAACAACCCTGTAATGAAAGTTTTAGATTTCCTTATAACTTTTCAGTTATTTGATTATCCTTTAACAGAAATAGCAAAAAACTCAGGGGTTGGTTATTCTACTCTCCAGACTTTTTGGAATAATTTAGAAAGGAATAATATTGTTATAAAAACCAGAAGAGTTGGTAAATCTGATTTATACAAGCTTAATACGAATAACCCTGCTGTTAAGCAATTATTAGAATTAGATTGGAAGTTTATAAATGGAATAGAACAAGAAGTTTATGTTTAATTAAAACCAAAACCCCCAACATTTATAAATCCCTTTTTTCTCAAGATTTTATCAAACAGCGCAAGCTGTTCTAATTCCGTTTAGACCTTAATAAATTTCGGTCTCATTCGTATAAACCAGAATGAAGGAATGATTAACATGGAAAAAAATTCGATTTATGAATTAAGTCCTCAAGAATATAATCTAAAATTAGCATCAGCCTTGAAAAGCATTCCTGAATTTAAAGAGCCAGAATGGGCAAAATTTGTCAAATCCTCCCCAAGCAAAGAGAGGCCTATAGAAGATGTTGATTTTTGGTATAAGAGAGCAGCAAGCATATTGAGACAGATTTACAAAAAAGGAATTGTAGGGGTGAACAGACTTAGAACTAGGTATGGTAGTAAGAAGAACAGAGGGATGAAACCAGAGAGGTTTATGAAGGCTGGAGGAAAAATAATAAGGACAATTCTTCAGCAAGCTGACAAAGCAGGATTTACAGAAACAATCAAAGAAATTAAAGGAACAAAAGAAAAAAGACCTGGAAGAAAACTGACTGAAAAAGGAAAATCATTTTTGGAGAATTTAGAATGACTGAAAGAACATTTGACTATTATGGAGCAAGAATCTGCATATACAATAAATATGAAAATGGCGATGTAGATGCAAAGATATTTCCAGATAAGGATGATTTCCCATTTACCAGAGTCGTGTTCTCAAAAAAAGCATACGAGAAAATACTGGACGCAATAAAAAAGAGTAAATTAAAAGGAAAAACAATTGGAGCTAATTAAAATGACTTTTGATTATTGGGCAGACGATGAACAAGGCAAGCCTGCTACATTAGAATATTTAATGTCAAAATTAAAAGATGAGAAGAAAGGATACATAAGAGAAAAAGTAAGAGATGGGGGCTCTGTGTTGAATTATTCTTATGGGAAGATTGTTCTAAGAGGAAGACTTCCACATGAAATGGCAGAAAGGCTAACAATCCGACCAAAAGGAATTCTCAAAAGCACAACATTTGAAGAAAATCATAAGAGCTTAAAGAGCTTTATTGAATCATCAGGAATTAAATTAAAAAGGATAATGCCATGAACAGCAGAGATTCTGAAAAAAAAGCGAAGCTTGCTGTGAAAGCGAGACAGACTAAGTGGGCGCCTGTTTGGGTTGTGTTAAAAAAGTTTGGAGCGGGAAAAAAGATACATCCTTCTGCAGTAACTTCACATAGAAGGAGTTGGAGAAGAACAAAATTGCATATTAAACCAAGAAAAATCAGGAAGTGGCATCTAGGATAAGAATATGGCAGAAAAAAAAGAAATAAAAACAGAAAAAATTGAGAGAGAATATATCATTCCATTAAGACACAGATGGAAAATTGTTCCAAAATATAAGAGAACAAGTAAAGCAGTAAAAGCAGTGAAGGAATTTTTAGCAAGGCACATGAAAATAAGAGACAGGGATTTGGACAAGATAAAAATTGACAAATATCTCAATGAAACATTATGGCACAGAGGCATAAAAAATCCTCCTGCAAAAATAAAAGTGCTGGCAGTTAAAGAGGGCGACATTGTAAAAGTTAAAGCAGTTGACATGCCTCAAAACATAAAATTCAAGAAACTCAGAGAAGAAAAAGTAGAAACTCAGGCAAAGAAAATTGCAGAGAAGAAAAAAGAAGAAAAGAAGACAGAGCAGGAAGAAGTTCCAAAAATTGAAGAGAAAATTGAAAAGAAAGAAGAAAAAGAGAACAAGGCAGCTGTTGTAGAAGCAGGAACAGAAATGGAAAAGGCTGCTGCAAAAAAAGAGAAACACACTACAAAAGTTCAGTCTCCAAAACAGGAGAAAAATCAGAGGACAGGATATAACCAATCTGGCAGAGGACGTTAGTAAATAGATTTTTAAGTTTGAATGTCTTAGATAAATAATGGCACAATGTCCTGTTTGTAATTCAAAACTATATATTCAAAGACGCTTTATATCCAAGAAAAAATTTATATGTTTAGCTTGCGGATGGAGAATGGACGCTGAAAATGTCCATAGGAAAGGAGGGTTAGATAAAATAAAAGCAAATTTAAATAACAAAAATTCTCATTATCATGAATATTATTATCACAGGCATAGAAGTAGAAGATTACGACCATAGATTACATAACTTTCATTAATCAAAGAGAAATAGGTTTTTATAGATTAATTCTTTTTTCAAGTTATGTTAGAAGAAAAAATAAATTTTTTCATGCATCATAATCTTAGGAGAAGAGATTAAGATGGAAGAAATAGAACAAATTAGAGAGGAGTTAAAAAAATTAGGAAATTGGGAAAAGGCGGAATTTAATAAAAAATATCTGAAATCTCCTTATGAATTTTATGGAATCAAAGTTCCTGACATAAGGAAATTAGTTAAAGAGTATAAAAAATTAGAATTTCATTCTGCATTGAATTTATTTGATGAACTTTGGAATTCTGGAAATCATGAAGAAATGAGTTTTGCTTTGTATCTTCTTGAGGGATATGTAAAATCCCAACCACAATATGTCTGGAAATTTTTGTTAGACAGAATTGAAAAAGCAAAAACCTGGGATCATGTTGATGAGTTGTCTTCCCATATTTTAGGAATTATTCTTGCAGAAGATATCAGAATAATGGCTGATATAAAACAGATGAGCGAAAGCAAAAACTCCTGGTTTAGAAGAATTAGCATTGTTTCTACATATCCCTTAATCAAAAAAAATAAAATTGAACTCACATTAAGGCTGGCTGAGGATTTAATTTATGACAAAGATATTTATGTTCAGAAAGCCGCTGGCTGGATGCTGAGAGAAGCAGGAAAAAAGAACAGGACTGCTGTCAGAGAATTCATATTGATACACTTGAACATGAAACCAAACGCATTTTCTTATGCGACAGAGAAAATGACAGAATTAAGAAAAATTAAAAAGGAAAAGATGAAAAGAGAAAAAGAAGAAAATGCAAATAAATCTTGAAAAAATAAAAGAAAAGAAATCAACAAAAGAGCTTCTTGAATTTGGAATTATAAATATTGACAAGCCACAAAACATGACAAGTTTTGATGTCTCTGATTTCGTAAGAAAAAAATTAAAATTAAGAAAAACGAGCCACTTTGGAACTCTTGATCCCATGGTTACAGGAGTTTTGCCTATTGCATTGAACAGGGCATGCAAATTAACAGGATTTTTTCTTGGAGAGGACAAAGAGTACATAGGAACAATGAAGATTCATGGAGATATTTCTCTGGAAAAGACAAAAGAAGCAATCAAAAAAGGCTTCATAGGAAAAATTATGCAGCTTCCTCCTGTTCGCTCAAGAGTAAAAAGACAAGAAAGAGAAAGAGAAATAAAAGTTTTCCACCTTATTGAAAAAAATGGAAAAGACGTAACATTCAGAACAGAAGTACAAGGGGGGACTTACATAAGAAAATTAGTTCATGACTTAGGAGAAAGCCTCGGTGTTGGAGCGCATATGACAAAATTAAGAAGGATAAGGGCAGGAATATTTCAAGAAAAAGATTCTGTCCAATTGAGAGACATAGAACAATTTGATGAAAAAGATTTGAAAGAAAAGATTATTCCAGCAGAAACAATAGGCACGATTTATCCTTCTTTTGAAGTCAAAAAACAATTTGTTGACAAGCTTCTTCACGGAGCTCCGATAGATAGCAAATTCCTGGTAAAAAAAGAAGAACCCGAAAAAAATAAAATTGTCTGTATATTTGCAGGAGAGCAGTTTGTCGGTATGTATAAAATAGTAAATGAAAAAAATGTTTTTGCCCGTCCTGAATTTGTTCTGCAACCTTTAAAGTAGAAAACATATTTATTTAAAAAAGACAAGTCACTATCTGATTTATGAAAATATTTGTATTAAAATCAAAAATTCATACTGCAAGAATCACAGAAGCAAATTTGGAATATGAAGGAAGTATAACTATCGACGAAAATTTAATGAAAGAGGCTGGAATAGTAGAATATGAAAAAGTATTAGTAGCAAATTTTACAAATGGAAACAGATATGAAACATATGTAATGAAAGGTGTGGCAGGTTCTGGAATAATTGCTGTCAATGGTGCAGGTGCCAGATATAGCTGTGTTGGAGATAGGGTAACGATAATGGCATTTGCTAATGCTAATAAAACCGAAAGAATTAAACCTAAGATAATAATATTAGATGAAAAAAATAATATAAAAAAATAATCTGATTATAAAAAGCTTTAATAATTGAATTTCTTTTTCTATTATAATGAAAAAGCCTTATCTTAAAAAATTTTCAGAAGTTTCTGGGTTCAAGGTTTTTATAGTTGATGGAGAATACATAAGAAAAAATATGGATGAGGAATTCACTAATTTTGGGCAGCGCTATTTGTTTAATTTTATTCCAAAAAACGAGTTTTGGATAGACAAAGAAAGAATTTCAGGAGAGGAAAAATACTACATTAATTCTATGCTCACGATTAACAAGCTTTTAGCAAAAGGAATGAAGCAGGATGATGCGATAAAGATTGCAGACCAAAAAGAAAAAAGTGAAAGAGCAAAATCAAAATTAATGAAAAAAAGAATTAAATTAAGGAAATATCCTGAAAAATTAATAGATTCTGTGCATAAAAATCTTCTTCAAAAATACAGCACAAAAAAAATCAAAGTTTGGATAGTTGGGGGAGAATCTGTTAGAAGTTTATTTTTCCTCGATTTCACAGAAGGTGGACACGGTTATGTTTATTCTTTTATTCCAAAAAACGAGGTATGGATTGATGATGATGTAGAACCAGATGAAATTAAATTTGTTCTGTTGCATGAGTTACATGAAAGAAATCTCATGTCTAAAGGGATGAAATATGAACCAGCTCACTCTCGCTCAAGCAAAATAGAATATTACTGCAGAAAACATAAAGGGCAAGTAGATAAAGAACTGAAAAAAGAAATTAAAAAGAATAATGGAGATTAGTCATGCGTGAATTTGTTTATTTTTCTCAAAGTGCAAGGACTTCTGGAAATTTTAACACAAATGAGCTAATGAAAGCAGGGAGAATGGATATCGCAATCCATAGTTTTATTCAGGGAGTATTTTTGTCCCACGGTTTCAGAAAAGATATGAAATTTCACTTTATATTTTATGGGAATCCTGATCCTCCAAAGCACATAGAAATTCAGGTAAAAGACGAGCTAGAAATAAGCAAAAAAGATGTAGGAAACTTAATAAAAAAAATTTTGTATAAATATAAACCTGGAAAAAAGACAGAGGTTCTTCCAGGATGCTTTGTTGAGAAAAAAAGTTTTCTAAAAGTCATTGAAGAATTAAGCAAGGAAGGAAAAGAAATATTTTTACTTGATAAAAGAGGGGAGGACATAAGAAAAATAAAAATTGGAAAAAATTGCATTTTTGTATTGGGAGATCATGAAGGGCTTCCAAAAAAAGAATTAAAGAGGTTAAAAGAAATGTCAAATTTAGTTTCTGTTGGGAATAGAACGTATTTTGCTTCGCAGACAGTTGCAGTTGTTAATAACGAACTAGACCGAAGGGGAATTTAATTTATCTTTAACTTGTAACCTTGAATTCCACATCAAAATCTTTAATAATGCAAAGCGATTTATGTTCTTATGAAAAAGGCGGTAAGACTCTACATTGAAGGAACTGTTCAGGGGGTTTTTTTTAGGCAGTTTATAAAAGACAATGCAGAAAGGCAGAACTTAAGAGGGTTTGTCAGAAATTTGGAAGATGGAAGAGTTGAAGTTTTTATTGAAGGAGACAACGATAATGTTGATAAGATGATTGACTTATGTAAGCAGGGGCCAAAGCACTCACAGATAGAAAAAGTGGAAGTTAAGGAAGAAAAATTTCAGGGCTTTAAAGAATTCAAGATTTTGCATATTTGATTTATACAATAAAATTAACTCTTTTTTTCAAGAACAAATCCTTCTACTTTTGATGGGTCTAGTTTGCTTCCATTTCTTGGAAATAGAACAGCTGTTTCCCCTACAATTGAAGAATCAAGGCAGATTCTGTCATCTCCAATATCAGAAACAGCATAAATCTCTAAACTTGCAACATAATTTAAGTGAGCACTATCTTTAACCCATTTATGAGGTATTGGTGGAAATCCCTCACCTTTTGCATTCCAAGACAGTTTAACTCTTAGCTCATTATTTTCAACAGATGCTTCAGCTATTTCTCCTCTATAAAAATATTTTTCACCACGATTTTGAACTTCAAGCTGTCCTCCAACATATGACTTTAAAAGTTCTGTATCTAATCTCATTGTATAGATGACTCATTATAATCCTATTTAAAGATTTCTTTAATCGAAAGCATATTATTAGTATATCCTTTTCTCATTAAAAACAAATTATAAAAACTCCTCTTCATTTTCTAACTTGTGATACACACCAACTCAGATGGAGGAAGCCGTGGAAATCCCGGATTAGGAGCAATTGGAGTTATTGTCAGAGACAATGAAAAAATTCTCACAAAATACAGCGCTAAAATTGGAAAGCTCGTTACAAACAACATTGCAGAATACGAAGCTCTGATTAAGGCGCTTGAGCTGGCAACAAGGTATACAAAAGGAGAAATCACTTGTTTTCTTGATTCTGAATTAGTTGTCAATCAGCTTTTAGGGAAGTACAGAGTTAGAAAACAAGAATTATTGAAATTATTTCTCAAGGTACAAAAACTGCAGGAGAATTTTAAGTCAATAAAATATAAACATATTTCAAGATGGGACAGATTTCAGAGAATTGTTGATGAAATCTTAAATGAGGAATTGGATAGGAAATAAGAAACAAAATTTTATAAGATAAGGAATATTGAAAAAGTAATGATTGAAGAAAATGAGAAGCATTGGGCAGATGCTATTGCTGAAAAATTAATCGCGTTAAATCCAAAAAAGAAAAAATTTGTATGTGCTGCAGGGATTTCGCCCTCCGGAACAGTTCATATTGGGAATTTCAGAGATGTTATTACTATTGATTTGGTTGGAAGAGCGCTTAAAGACAAAGGGTACAAAGCAGAATTGATTTTCTCCTGGGACGAGTTTGACAGACTGAGAAAAATTCCTGCGAATATCCCCCAAAGTTTTTCTGTATATTTAGGAATGCCTCTGGCAGAGATTCCTGACCCCTATAAATGCCATAATTCCTATGCAAAACATTTTGAAGCAGATTTTGAAGAAGTTTTGCCTGAATTGGGAATTGATATCAGATTTATTCATCAGACAGAAATGTACAGGAAAAACAAATATTACGAAGGAATAAAAATCGCGATGCAAAAGAGGAAGGAAATAGCAAAAATTCTCGCGAAATTCAAAACACAGGGCATGAGTAAGGAGGGAATTGAAAACTATTATCCATTGCAAATTTACTGCACAAAATGTAAAAGCAACCTTAATACAAAAATAATAAAGTATGAAGGCGATGAAGTTACTTATTACTGCAAGTGTGGACAAAGAGAAAAAGTAGATATATCAAAAAAGAATATTGGAAAACTGGACTGGAAAGTTGATTGGGCAATGAGATGGAAATATGAGGATGTTAGCTTTGAACCAGGAGGAGAAGACCATGCATCTCCAGGAGGAAGTTATGATGTTTCAAAAATGATTGCAAAAGAAATTTACGGAATAAATCCTCCGTTATTTCAAGGGTATGGATTTGTTGGAGTTGAAGGAGCATTCAAGATGTCGAGTTCAAAGGGAACAGGCATTTCTCCGAAAGACTTGCTGGAAATTTACGAACCAGAATTATTGAGATGGATTTTCACTAGAGTCAAACCCTTAAAGCCAATAACGCTGTTTTTTGACTCGCAGATAATAAGGCAGTATGAAGAATTTGATCAAAAAATAATAGACTATTATAATGAAAGACTTACAAATGAAGAGAAGAGAGAAATAGAATTTTCAAAGACAAAAAAGCCTTTAGCAAAAGTAAGAATTTCCTTCAGACAGATTGCTTCTTTTGGGCAGATTGTTCAGGGAGATTTTTCTGAATTAAAAAAAATGTATGACAGAATTGAACAGAAGTATGACGAAAAAATGCTGAAACTTCGGCTGGAAAAATCACAGGCGTGGATTGAAAGATTCAACCCTGGAATGAAAATAAAAGTAAGAAAAACCCCAAATGTTAATTATTTTAAAAAACTGAACCAAGAGGGAAAAGAGCAGATAATAAAATTAGGAGAACAAATGAAAAAGAAAATGGATACAGAAAAACTCACTGCCTTTGTTTATGAAATTCCAAAAAAACCAGGGATGAAAGAAGAAGAAAAGAAACTCGCACAAAGACGCTTTTTCAAAAATGTTTATCAGATGCTGGTAGATGCTGACACAGGCCCCCGTTTGCCTATGTTTTTGCTTGCTCTTGGGAATAAAACAGTTGAAAAACTTTTAGAGGTTAAATAAGAAAATGGTGCTGATTGTTAAATCAAACATAAGAAAAGTTGTGAAAGAACTTGACAAGGAAAATGTAATCTCAAGTGTTGCAGACGAAGTTGGAACTGCCTTAGAAAGAAAAGTCGAAAACATTTTGAGAGATGCAATTGAAAGAGCAAAAACAAACAAGCGGAAGACGTTGCAGGGTAGGGATTTGTAAGAAAAATAAAATATAAAAACCCAAATTATCTTCTATTAAGGTGATAAAGAAAAAAGAGAGTGAAAAAAATAAGAAAGAAATTGATAAAGAGATTAAGAAAAATAAAGCTTCAAGAAGTTTTGTAATTGCGCTTTCGGTTGTTAGTATAATCGGTTTTTTGAGTATTGTTCTTGAAACTTTATTTTATGTTAAAATAAATAATTACATTGAAACTTTATGGCTTATTACATTGGGAATAGGACTGACTTTAGAAACATCATTAAAGAAATTAAAAAATATTAAAATCGATGGTCTAACTCCTGAACTCTTAGGGGAACTTACGATGTTAATAGTCGGGGCTGTTGCAGTAATTGCCGGAATTTTAAGCCTTCCTCAGATAAACATTCAAAACCCTTCTTTTCTTGCAATAAAAGGCATAATAAGTATTTTGGCAATAACATTCATAATATTACAAACCTGGATAGAAGAAAAAATAAATTAATTCTCAAATAAAAATATAAAGTTCTTTTTCTAAATAATTTTATGGAAACAGTCAAAAAAGAGCATGAAGAGGAGATTATGAAGAGAATTAGAGAAGCGGGAGACCCAAGTAATTATGAAACTTCCTGGGATGACAAAGGAATTCCAAAATCTAAGAAAAAATCTGAGGTCAAAAGAGGAAAGAAAAGCCGTGCTATTGGAGGAAGATTCGAGAGAAAAGTAAGAAGTGATCTTGAGAAAAACGGATGGATTGTTATTAAAAATACCAGTACTGTAGTTTTTGAGGAGGGGGTTGGATAACATGCCTTTTAAAAGAGGTTTTATACCAATAAATAAAGGGAAGAAGAAAAAAGATTGGATAAGGCTAAAACTTATTGTTTTGAGGTTCTGGGAAAGGGATATCCAAAATAACCCTAATATAATTGAGAAACAAATTAGCGAGGTATGCTTATGACAAAAAGAGGCAAATTGGTCCAATGTAAACCAAAGTTTAATCCATTCACAAAATCTTTAATGATGAATACTGGCGGATTTCCAGATTTTATAACGTTCAGAAAACAAGATAATGGATATGAAGTCATTGGAGTTGAAGTCAAGGCAAATGGTTGGCTTGATAGAGAAGAGAAGGAAAAGTGCATATGGCTTTTAGAGAACAAGATATTTTCAAGAATACTCGTTGCACGAAAATCAAAAGAAAAAGGCAAGATAGAATATATTGATTTTAAAGTGAAGTATAATAAAAAATAAAAATCCCCTCTTTCTTTTCTCTTCATGAAGAGAGCGTTGGTTTTTATCTTTGTCTTTTTGATATTTCTCCAGTGTCTTTCTGTTTCAGCATTAAGAATAAATGAGATTGAGATGAATCCTGCCGGAACAGATGCAGGAAATGAATGGATTGAATTATATAATGATGGGGAAATTTCACTTGAAGGATATATAATTATTAATGGGGATAGAAAAAACATCAGTTTAAATGACACTTTTAATGGATACTTTGTTTATACTTTTACAAAACAATGGTTAGATAATTTCAATGAAAGTATTTCTTTATACAATGGTTTAGAGCTTATTGATAAAACCGATTTATTTGATGATTCTAAAAATGACGACCTTACACATCAGTTTTGTTCTTTCTCTTGGAAATTTATGAGTTCTACAAAAGGAAGTGAGAATAATTGTTTAGAAGAAACCCAAGAAGAAACACAACCAACAACCAATGAAACTACTGAACAAACAGACGACAATTCAACAATGCAAGAAACATCGAATAATCCACCAAAAAGCAGTTCTGGAAGCACAACATCCTCTCCAAAAAGCACAACAAAAACAATAACTCTTGCTCCAATAGCGTTAAATATAAAAAGCGAAGATAACAAAGAAATTTTGAAAAGAAATTTGGCTCTTGCAGGAATTGTGAGCTTCTGCATTGGTTTTGGAGCTTTATTTTTGCTAAAAACATTAAGGAGAAAGAAAGAAAATGAATTTAGATGAGAGAAAAAAGATAAATGCTATATTTGTCTTAGAAGTTCTGGGAAGACCGCCTGAACACCTCGTTGAAACTCTTGAAAGCTTGGCAAAGCAGATTGGGGAAGAGAAAGGAGTTAAAATTATTGATAAAAGAATCAATGAGCCTGTTCTTATAAAAGAGCAGAAAGATTTCTACACCAGTTTTATGGAAGTTGAGATTGAAGTTGAGGAGATTTTATCCCTCGCTATATTGATGTTCAGGTATATGCCTGCACATGTTGAAATTCTCTCCCCACAAAATCTGACATTATCTAACGCAGGATTTAATGATTTATTCAATGAACTAACAAGAAGGCTGCATGGATATGAAGAAATAGCAAGAATCCTACAAACAGAAAAAATGATTTTGGAAAACCAATTGAAGACTATTATTGGTGAAGAAGGGCGGGGAACCGCAGGAAGTGGACATTTTTCCAAAACGAAAAATGTAAAGAAAGAGGTTAAAGAAAAAAAAGAAAAAGTAAAAAAACCAAAGAGAGCGAAAAATAAAAATGACGATTGATTCTATAACTGCTGTTCAATATACAGGATATTTTCAAGAAAACATTAGAAAAAATCTGGAACAGGGAAAAATTGCTCCTGAAACACAAGAAGCAATTTTTCAGAAGAAATTAGAAGAGGACAGAAAAAGAATTCACCCGATATATAATTCTAAGGGAAAAATTATAGAGTATGATAACTCTGGAAGACATTTAAATGTCATGGCTTAAAAAATTATTTCTCTTTCCCTTTTGCTATCTTCAATAAATCAACTGGTTTTTTTGCCTTTTTGTATTTCTTTTTGTAAAACCAAAACAGTCCTCCTATTATAACTACAAAAATAACTATTGCAATAATTGTTCCCACTGAACTTTTTTTTCCTGTTGACTGACATGTTCCTGGACAGCATACATTATCTTTTGCATAAATAGTCATCTGACTGCATTTTTCATTAGAACTGCAAACTTTTCCTCCAAGCTCTGCGCATGTTTTAACAGAAGATTGGCTGCTTTCATTTACAGGAATATAATTGCTTAAAAATTTCAGAGATATCTGGGAATAGAGCATAATTTCTTCATTGAGATTTGCCTTTAAAGTTCCTGAAACTTCAATTTCTCCTACAGAAAAAAAAGACACTTCAAGAGGGTAATTAGATTTTGCTTCTAACTTGTCAATATGGGAATCAGAGAGATTGACAAAAGGTTTTATCTCGTCTGAGAGGGAAAAAGAAATGTTCTTTATTTCTTTGTCACCAGTGTTATACAAATAAATTGTTCTCTTTGTGATTGAATTTGTTGGAATTGATGAGATTAATTCTGAAGGCTCTAATCTGAATTCTGCTTCACTTTCAGTTGAGGCAGTTGAAATGTAAACAGGAAGTTCGTAAGTGAGATTTTCTGTCTTTAATTCTATAAATTGAAAAGAGGGATTTCCATTTCCGAGTTTAAAGTATATCCTTTTTATTTCTCCTGACTTAACTGGAATAGACATTTCCTTTGCACTCGCTTCTCCTGAAGAAACAAGTATGTCTCTTGCAGAACTGTTTGAACTCTGGGTTTTTACATTTAGACTAATCTGTTTGTCTTTTAAATTCTGAACCTCAATAAAAAAATCTTCTGGGCTGACAACTACTCCTGGATTTAAAGAAAAATCTGCTGTTTCCCCTGTTATTGTAAAATTTCTTACTATTTTATCTTCAATAATTTCGTTTCCTTTCATGTACTGAATATCTTCAATAGAAATAGAATAATTTCCCTGTTCTTTTCCAGAAAGAATAGCGTAAATATAATACTCGTCATTTATTTTTGCCATTCCCCAATCCACTGGGATTCTGACATGCTCCTTGTAGAAAAAAACATTGTCTCTTGTTATTTGTGTGACAAAATTTCCAGAGACTTTTGTAATCATTGTTTCTCCAACCTGAAAATTTTCCTTCAAATTAAATTCAATTGCAGAAACTAACGACAAAGATAAGAAGATTATAAAAGCAATTAGAAAAAGCTTTTTCATCTTATTTTCCTATCTCTTTTAATTTTTTAAGAACATCGTCGAATTCGCTTTTGCCCTGAGGCGCTGGACGACGAACAGGAGCTCTGCTTTGTGGCTGAATGATTCTTCTCTGAACTGTTCCAGGATAAACTCTTTGTGAAGATGTTGGCGGGAATCTTGGTCCTCCTGTTATTATTGGCTTTCTGCCCTTTCCTTTTCCGAATTTAGATTTGAATTTAAGGAAAAGTTCTCTCAATTTCTTCCTGAAGATTATTCCTATTACAACCAGAATTATTAAAATTACTAAAAGGATAATGAACCATAGGTTGCTTTTTTGTTTTGTAACACAGCAATTCCCAGAAACGCAGGAATAAGAGGCAAATTCTTCTCCATCAGAACAAAGGCTCTTGCAAAACCCGCCTTGTGTCTCACATTCTGAGCTTTCCTGTATGCCACATATTCCTCTTATACAGCAAGTTTTTCCTCCAGAAGTATCAGATGCGCTAACACTGCTTCCTCCTAAACATTCTTCATCAGAATCACACAACTCTCCGTTTTGTTCAGAGCAGGTTTCCACTTGCTGTTTTTTGCTACAGCAAATATTTGTTCCGAAGCAGCCAGTATAATCGGTTAATACACTTCCTTCTGAGTCCAAGCAAGAAGCACTTGACATGCAGTTATATCCTGAAGCTTCGCAGTCTTTTGCAGTTGGAATTTCTGTTGTTTTTTTAGGCCATAAAGAATACAGCAAAAAGGCGGTATTTCTTATATTTCCCTGCCAGCATCCATCTTCTCCCTGAACTTCTGTAAGCCATGTTTTTGAATTTGTTTTTTCTGTCAGTTGTTCATTTTGGAAAGGAAGCAAAGCAACAGCAGTATCATAAAATTTGTCTCCTGACGCTAACCACCATTTGCTTTCACTCTGCTTTGCAAGCAAATCTACTCTGAAATTATTAGTTAAAGAATAAAAGAAAGATTCTGGAACATATTTGGAATTTTCATCTGCCATAGCAACTAGGTAAGGGATGTAAGAAGAAACATCCTGTCCTCTTGATTTCAGGACAATTGCAGCCCACAGGCTTCCTTCATAATTGCAAGAGCTTCCTTCTTTAAAACAGGAAGCGCTGACTTTTTCTGTCGTGCTCCCCTCTCCTGATGCAGAATTTGTTTTTTGTGAAACATAGAGAGTTGTAGAAGTTTTTTTCTTGTATAACAAAGAAGTCAGGAAAGAATTCCTGCATGAAATTTTGAGTTCATAATCATAACAGCTTGGAGAAATTTTAAGCCAATAATTGCTGTCTACTTTCAAACAGCTTCCTGAACCTCCTGTTATTGTCTTGTCTTCGTTTAGAGTGAAAGAATAAGAACTTCCAGAATAGGTTGCAGTGCAGGAGGTTTTGTTTCCAGCCTCAACCTGCAAAAACCAATCTATATCCGGGAAATTTGCTTTTTGTGATAATAACCAGTTCTCTGCTTTTACAGTGTCTGTATTCACGCGTCTCAAAGCTAAAATTGCCTGTGCTGTTGTTTTTATCTTGCACCCAACATCTGGCCAGCATTCATCTGCAAGAGAATCAGAAAGAACTTCTGTCTTGCATCTTTCAATAGCAAGAAGAGAAAAAATTTTTTCTTCTGTTGACAGAGTTGAACATTGGTCTTTTACTTTATTTTCCAAACAAGAATAAGCTTTCACATCAGCATTAGTCTGATTTGCCGCTGTGACAAGAAATGCTGACCAAATTAAAATGAGCAAGAATGCAAAAAATATCCCCTTTTTTTTCATATTTAATACAATCAATTGTTGTTTTTAAAATTATCCTTAGTTTTTAGTTTTTTTATTTCAGTTCTTCGTGATGCATATGCATAATCGCTTTTGTATTTGTTAGACTGAAAATTTTTTTTCACAACATAATTAACAGGATTTTTTATCAACTTGCAGAGTTCGTCAGGATAGCAAACAGAAATTCCCTGATAAAATTCCATGCAGTTTGGAGGCAGAACAGGTTTTCTTTTTATTGCATATGCTATTTGAGATTTGATGTATCCTTCGTGAAGTTTTGGATTATTCTTTTCATTCCAAGAATACAAAATCTTTTCCAGCTCGTCTTTTTCCATTGCAATTGAACAGAAGAAATTCAGCAAAGCAAATAAAGCCCTTTTCTTTCCATCAGCCATGCCATTTAAAATTTTTTTAATGCAGGGAGGATAATTCTTTTCAGACTTGTCTGTTATTTGAATTGGTTTGTATTCTATGCTTCTCTTTTCACTATCTCCCTGATTTGTCTCTTTGCTCCAATCAAGTGCCTGCATCAAAAGCCTTGTTGCTTCTCCGGATTTGCATTCAGGAGTAAAATCTTTTATCTCTGCTTTTAATGGATTAGCGTCTCGCAATTGAAAATCAGAAATTTTATTCTTGTTGATAACAACGCTGGCTAATGCAGTTTTTTCATGGAGAGAATAAGGTATTCTGAACAAATGGCGTGGAGAAACAAGAATTAAATCTGGCATGACCTCTTTTGGTGCTGTATTGTCTCTTATGTATTTGTTTGGAGAAAAGAGTTCTGTAATCTCTTCTATTAATTTAGGTTTGGTTTTTTCTATAATATATTTTGTAAGGATTCTTGCCCATTCTGGAAACATGTTTTTTGTTTCAACATGATTCACTTCTTTTGGAAAAGCTTTACATGGAATTATCATATGAAATCCTTTTGATCCGGAATTATGCAAAAGCACAGGGTAATAATTTCCAAAGAAAGATTCTGTTTCTTCCACAGAGATATCGTAAACTAATTCCTCTTCTTTTCTTGAAATATCTTTAATTTTGATGATAGAAATATCTGAATTAAATAATTTCTTATAATTATCCAGAATCTTCTGGGAGTTTTTATCGGGATTTATCTCTTTAAACTTTTCAAACCAATCCAAAACTTTTTTTATTCTATTAAGATTTGCTCCATCTTTTTTAAGAGTCATCTGTTCTGCTCGGTGAGAATTAAACATTTTAGGCTTTATCTGATTGTAAACTTCCTTTAAGCCGTCTGTAGGGAAAATTCTATCTCCAGCATAAGGAGAAAATTTATTTCTTTCTCTATGAAATTCTAAATTAACTAATTCAGATTTGGGTATTCTTAACAAATAAACTAAACTTCCCTTGAAAAAATTTCCTTGAGGCAGTTTATGGGGTTTATTTTGTTCCGAAGACAAATTACAAGAAATATTATTTAATTTGCATAGCCAAATCATTTCTGTAATCAATCTTTTTGAAACAGATTTAACAACAACCCCATACTCTCCTTTTTTATATCCATCTCCACGAATGTATCCTTTTAACAACTCTAAAAAAAGTTCCCTTGAAGCTTTGAAAGCAAAGGCAGGTATATGCTTATCCTTTTTCTTTCCGCAAAAATTATCAAAAAAAGAAGCCCATTCTTTTGAGTGAATTAGAATTTGAACGGAGTTTGAATTTGGACTTCTTATAGAAAGTTTTTTCCCTGTTAATGAAAATAATAAACTTTTAACATCGTTTATATATTCAATCTCGTTTTTATTGAAAGTGAAACCCACCTGATTAATAATATTTGTTACATGTCCTTCTGCTAAAAAATAACCTATAAGTCTCATTAAATCTTCTGTTACAATTATCTCTTTTTTTATTAATTTTTTAGAATTTTGATTTTTACCAAAGTCAAATTCGTTAATTATTTTCAAATCTTTTTTTACAAGGGGATTTTCTATTGAATTATAAGATATTAAAAAATCCCTTTTTTTTAATTCTTCAACTTTCTTTTGGATTATATCTCCCATATCCCAAACAAAAACAGAATGGTGTCCTGTTACTTTTAGAGGCATAGTGCTTTGTGAGTGGATTATTTCATAGATTGTATCCTTATGTTCTAAAAAATCATAAATTTTTGAAAGCTTAACTTTTCCTGATTTATCCAATGATAAAACTTTTAATTCTTTCTTTTGTTTTATATATTCTACAGCTTCTAAAATAGAAATTAAAGAAAATTCTCCTTTTTTTTCTATCAAAATGGGAGTATCTCCAGAAACACTAAACTTCACTCCTATATTCCTCACACCACTAAACTCCAAAAATTCGATTATTATCTTTGCATAAATCTTGCTGTAATCAATATATTTGCTGTCAATATCCAAAATCAAGTCCCATCCTGTTCTCAGTCCATTCAATTGTTTTTCATCCATGTTTGTTGACAAGCTTAGTGGCTGAGACCAAAGTTCTTCTGAACAATGGAAAGAAGTCGCGCCTTTTTTCACCAACTCAAAAATATCTGATTCATACTGCAAAGAGTCAGGACGTCTGCCGAAACCTTCAAAATATCTCGGACAGATTTCACGATTTTGCGAAAAATCAAATATAATTTTTTGTATCTCTGGCTTGGAATAATACAAGTGAGTGAGCTTTCTTATCCTCTCCTCGCTTACACTCTTCCGAATGTCCTCCTTAGAGGCAGACGCAGAAAGTTCCTCTTTCTTTTCTTCCATTAACAGATTTATAACTATACATTTATATTATTTGTTATAATTTTATTTCATTAGTCTTCTTAAATAATCCAATGCAAAGATTCTCTCTTCTTTCTGCATTTCTCTTCTGCACCAGGTGTCAAGCTCTATGGAAAGCGTTCCTTGATAATTATCTCTCTTTAATTCTTCAAACAACTCTCTAAAAGGAACATTTCCTTCTCCGACTTGAAGGTGGTCATCCTTATCTCCCTTATTGTCATGCAAATGAAAATCCCAGAGTTTGCCTGTTTTTTTTAGTGCTTCATAGAAAGATAATACTCTTCCAGAAACATTTGCATGCCCGACATCAAGGCAAATGCCAACATTATTCAAATCTTTTGTAAGGTATAGAACATCTGCGATATGCTTTGGAAACTCCCTTATGAAGTCATTTCCGTGTCCGAGTGTTGGAAGATTCTCTACGCATAATTTTACATCTGTGAAATACGGATTAACTTCTTCCAGTGTTCTTCTCGCCCTCTCTAAGTTTATTGGGAATTCTCTATCATCAGTATAACTTCCTCCATGAATTGTTATTACTTCCACTCCAAGCTTTCTCGCCATTTCCAGTGTTCTCAATATCTCTTTTCTGCTCTCTCTACGTACTCTTCCGTCTAAAGCTCCTATGTTATAAGAAGAATAAACCTTCTTTTGATGTTCTACAAATTCCTTAGTTCTTTCTTGAGAATCAAATATACTCTCTGAAAGTTCTTTTGACAGACCCCTTTGGTTGGGAAGTAAGTGAATCGTAAGTTTTAGTTCGTTTTTTCTTGCGAGTTCTTTTAATAATCCTATGTCCTCTTCTGTGTAATCTGCAGGCCCAAAGTAAGGATAATTAGAAATTAATTCCAAATGACTCGCTCCTTGCCCATTCTTCCCAAAAGTTTCAAACTCTCCTCGCCAATTCTCTTGTGAAAATTCTCCTATTCTTGATACAACCCCGAGTTTCATTTTATCTCCTTAATGGAAAAACCTTATTTAATATTTTTAAATCAATAAAATGTTTTAGGGAAGCTAACTTTGTGCTTTTCCTATGCAAATCTACTTTTATCTTTTCAGCCATTTATCAACCATAAGAAAGCAGTTTTTTAAGATTTGTTATACTTTATTTCTGATAGTAATTAATAGTAATTATTTCACCCCTTCTTTTTCTCTTCCTTTGAATTTGTCGAATACATAATGTATCCCAATCATCATTGCGTGATGGAAAACTCTCCAAAAAGGAATTGGCCTGAATCTGCATTCAAAGTTATTGTTTCTGACAGCATAATTTATTGAATCCCTAAATACTCTTTCAGAGGTGTAAATTAAATCTTTGGAATTGAATATATTGTAGGTTTTTCCTATGTCTCTTGGATGATGCCCGTCTGAATCTGCGACTAATGGCTTGTGATATTTTTCTGAATTTTTAATTGCTATCAAATTTGCAAATGAAAAAGGGAGACAGAAATTTCCATTTCTTTCAAACGCATCAACTTTTTTTGCATCTTCTTTCTGGTTTTTTGAGGTTGCCATAATTCCATTTTGTCCTTTTAGTTTTGCGTAAGGATGGTCTGCAATTTTTAACTCATCATCATTTGCTTCTCTCAGTGTTTCTTCCAGTTGTTTTCTGTCAGAAAACTTTTTGTTTCTTTTTATTCCTGAAAAAAGAAAATGCCCCCTTATTGTTGCAACCTCTTGAGATTTCCCTAAGAATTTAACTTTATTATCTTTTTTAAAAAAGATGAAGTACCCTCCCTGTTCTATTTCATACCCATTTTTTATTGCAATTTCAATTTGCTCTTTGGAAGTCCAGTCTTCGTATCTCGAATCTAAATTTGAATTTGTAATATAAAGCCCGTCTAAATCTGTTTCCATTACTCTGTCAAAAATTCCTGCAAGGCTTGAAAAGCCTTCTTCTAAAAATAAATTCTTAAACCCTTCTTTGAAGCTCTTGGGTTTCTCTAGTTGCCTTAAAAGACTTCCAGTATGAAGATGATTATGAAAATCGATATTCAGTTCTGGTTTCTTTGCCAGTTGCTCAAGTAACATGAGAATATCTTATGTATCTTGTTTAAAAGTCTTACTATCCGAGACAACCTACGGTTTTCTTAACTCGCAACCTTGCTAATTATGGATTAAAACGCAAAGTTGCTCGGCTTAATTTTCCCTCTTGGCGCTGTTGAGCGATTTCTCTAACTGCCCCTGATGGAAATCGCAACTCTAAAACAATAATGCTTAAAAGAGGAACAATACTTCCATAAATATGCTAGTAAAATTAGAAGACCCGAGTTTGCTATCAAAAGTAATAGAGGTTATATCTGAGTTAGTTACAGAAGTGAGAATCAAGATTAGTGAATTCGGCATGAGCATAACTGCAATCGACCCAGCGAACGTTGCAATGGTCAGATTCAGGCTTCCGAAAAGCGCGTTTTCTCAGTTTGAGACAGGAAACGAAGTTTTGGGAATTAACTTAGACAGTTTGAAGAGAATTCTGAGGAGATGCAGTAGCTCAACTTCTTTAATTTTGGAAAAGAGAGAAAATTTTCTGAACATTCAAGTTATCGACAAGATAAGAAGAAACTTTGGCTTGAATTTAATTGAAGTAGAGGGGCAGGAAAAAGAAATGCCTACATTAGATTACAGCACAAGAGTGGAAATTTCTTCTGTGGATTTGATTTCTGCTATTGAAGATTGCATTGTTGTTTCTGACGCGTGTTCTTTCATAATAAAAAAGGGAGAATTTATTATTGAGTCAAAAGGATTGAATTCTGCGAGAAGCGAATTTTCTGGAGACGAAGCGAAGATAGAAGCAGAAGAATGCAAATCCAAATACAGTCTGGAATATCTCCAGAAATTCCTCAAGGGAGCAAAGCTATGCGAGAAAACTTTGTTGCATTTCGCTAACGACCATCCCTTAAAGATAGATATCAAGACAGAACACATGGAGCTGAATTTCTTGCTCGCTCCGAGAGTGGAGACCGAAGACTAATACGAGAGAGACAATTTAATCCAGTGACGAGTATTAGTCCGAATAGAAGATTGATGCGAGATAATCCATAAATGAGCATCAGTCTGAGTAGACGACTGACACGAAAGTGATGACAGGGATAAAATATCACAATGTTTATTAAAAGGGGGGATAATCTTTGTTTAATGAGATTAAAAAAATTAATAGCGCTTGCTGGAATAGGAACAATTATTGGATGCACTTCTTTAGGCAATAATATAAAAGATTATGAAAGATATCAAACCCTTATTGTCCGTAATTATGGTAATTTTATTACAGAAGGATATGATACAGATAAAGATAAAAGAGAAGATTTAAGGTATTATTATAAAATAATTGGAACTGAAGAAGATACTGTTTCTTTTGAATTGATTGCTGTGCAGGAAGATAAAAACAGGAACGGAAGATTTGAAGAGGATGAATTTGTATGGAAGAAAAAAGGGATTATTATAAAAGATATTCAGCAGAACACATCTTCTTGAATGATATTCCCTCTATTGTTTGTAATTTGCAAGCATCAGCGAGATAAATTAATAAGACAAAGAATTTCCTTAAACTTTATAAATAAAGATATCTTAAAACAGATATGAAAAAAGGGGAGAAAAGGGGGCAAGTTACTATTTTCATTATTATTGCTATAATAATTGTTGCTCTTGCTTTTCTAATTTATAGTTTCTATCCACAAATTAAATCAACTTTGGGAGGAGAAGAAAAAAATCCTCCTTCATACATTCAGACATGCTTGGAAGATGAGATAAAAGACATTGCAGATAAATTATCTCTCCAGGGAGGAAGTTTAAATCCAGAGAACTATATTCTTTACAAAGATGAAAAAATTGAATATTTATGCTATACAACAGAATATTACAAACCTTGCACTGTTCAGCAACCAGCATTAAAGCAACATATTGAATTGGAGATAAAGAATGAAATAGAAGAGAGTGTTAAATTTTGTTTTGCTTCTTTGAAGAGTAGTTACGAGAAAAAAGGGTATAGTGTGGATTTGAAATCAGGAGACAGGAGAATTGAATTGTTTCCTCAAAGAATTGTTTCAACATTTGATTATTCCTTGACTTTGACGAAGGGGGAGGACACACAAAGCTATGATTCTTTTGTTGTAATGTTGAACAATAATCTTTATGAATTAACTGCAATTGCCAGTAGCATTATAGAATGGGAAACTCTTTATGGAGATTCAGAACCACAAACGTATATGACATATTATCCTCATTTGAAAGTTGAAAGATTAGGCGATGGAGATGGAGGGAAAGTTTACATTTTAACGAATAGAGATACAGGAGATAAATTACAGTTTGCTGTCAGAAGCCAGGTTTGGCCTGCAGGATATGCTACATCAACAATAATATGATAAAGAAAGAGGTAATGGTTTGCTTAGTATTAATTCTTGGAATTTTCTTAATTGGAATTGGCTCAGCAACAACATATTGCTGTGAGAAAACAACAGGCGCTAATCCTGCCTATTGTCAAAATGTAGATAGTGAATCAAAATGTGCAACAGGAATTTCACATTTAACTGGAGAAGAATTGAATGTTATCGCTGCTTCTTGTGACACAACTTCTTTTTGTAATTCTGGAACATGTATAATTCAGCAAGATGGAATATGCATGTCAAATACACCAAGAATAGTTTGTGAGAATGCTGGTGGAGATTGGGATGAAAAACCAAAGAGCGAACTTGACCAATGCCAATTAGGGTGTTGTTTGATAGGAAGTCAGTCAGCATTTGTAACCAAAGTTACATGTAGCAGAATGTCAACATACTATGGAGTAAATACGAGTTATCGTCCCAATATTAAAGATGAATTAACTTGCTTGGCAAGTGCAAATCCCGGAACAGAAGGAGCTTGTGTTTATACAAAAGATTTTATAACAACATGTGAGCGAACAACAAGACAACAATGCCAGAATAAAGGAAGAATTTCCTCTCTTTCAGATGTCGAATTTCATCCTGGATTTTTATGCTCTGCACCGAATTTAGGAACAAATTGTGTTCCGACGAAAAAAACCTCGTGCGATGAAAGAAATGATGTCAGGTTTATTGATGGTTGCGGAAATTTAGCAAATATTTATGATTCAAAAAGAGCAGATAAAGACACTGACCCTGCTGGTTCAAATGATTATTGGGATTATTGGACAAAAATTCAAGGATCTAAATGCGGGGATGGAAAAGGAAACAAAAATTCAGCAATATGTGGGGATTGTGATTTTCTTTCTGGAAGCATGTGCAAACAGAAAGAAACAGGAGAGAAAATAGTTGGAGGAACATTAGTTGGAGATAATTTCTGCAAGAATCTGGACTGTGTTGATTACACTGGAAATTATCCTCAAGAGGGTAATGAAAATGGAAAGCCAAGACATGGAGAGAGTTGGTGTGTGACAGACTCAAAGATAGCTAATTGGGACACTCCTGGAGCAAATGATTACAAAGCATTATGTATGAATGGGGAAGTTATTTTTTATGCATGTGATCCAACAAGCATGACAAGGCAGAAAATTTGTACTTATGGGGTTGTAGATGAAAATGATAATAAAATTAAAGATGAAGATGAAAATTTCTTAAATGCGGGTTGCAAAGTGAATGTTTGGCAGGATTGTGTTGATCAAACAACTAAAGAAGATTGTGAGAATAGTGATGTAAGGGATTGTGAATGGAAGACTTATTCTGGATGGGAGCCTAAATCAAAGGGAGATTTTGATTTTTCAGAGGAATTGGCGGATTCTGCTCCTATACTTAAAGACTCTGAAGATGCTGGATGGGGTTCATGCGTTCCTTTATTTCCTCCTGGATTTAATAGAAATCTACCAGAAGGAGTGATATCTGATTGTGCTGCAGCAACTACTTCATGCTATGTAGTAAGGGGGAAAACAATACTTGAAACATTAATACCTGGAGGTACAAGTGGAGATTGCAAAGAAAATTGCGAGTGTACAGAAGATTCTTGGGCAGCAGAATTAATGGATATCTGCAATTCATTAGGAGATTGCGGAAATAAAGTGAATTATATTAACAGACAAGGAGATGTAAAAAACGCATTATCTATAGATAAAGACATAGGTTAATATGATAAAAAGAGATATTGAAAATAATAAAAAAAGAAAATTAGAAAAAAAGTTATCAATATTTGAGATTTTTGTATTAGTAATCAGCATTGTTGCTTTTTCTTATCTTATTGGAGAAGAGTTTAGATTGGTGAGTGCTGGGGGACGAGAAGCGCAAGAAATATTGAAAAATCCAGAAATTATTGAAGAAGCAGAAATAGTAACTGTTCCGGGAGGAGCAGGAGCTATTTCCCCTACATCAGGTCTAGCAGAATCGGGAACAGTAGCACCTATGCCATCAGCAACACCGACACCGACATCATCACCAATGACTTTTCCCGAAGAATATATAACAGGAGCAAGTTCTGAAGCAGGAGTACCAGCAACTCCTGCATACGACGCTGCTGCAGCAGAGGCAGCAGCGTCTACACAGCCCGCAGCGGCAGCAGCAGCACAAAAAGCCGCACAGGCAGCATGGACAAGATTCTGGTCAGCAACTGGAAACGCAGCACTACAAATATTAAGTAATCTTGGAACAGCATTTACTCTTTATACTGCAACAAAATATATAGCGAGTTTATTTGATGCAAATCCCGAAGCAGCTCGTAGATTGGCATTGACAACAGGCATAGTTTATTTTAGTGCATCAACAGTAGCAACATTAGTTTCTTACGGGTATTCTTTGGCAGGAGCTACTGCTCCTACTTGGCTTTTTACTAAAATCTGGATCTTTTCATTTTCTCTTCCTGCTTTGATACTTACTGGAATAGTTGTTTTAGGATATTTATTATTTGGAGACTTAAACATCATAATTGATGAATACAAATTCACATGTTATCCTTGGCAGCCAGAGGGAGAAGGAGCAAATTGTGAGGAGTGTAATAAAGGAGATTTTGAATGCAATAGATATAAATGCGAGAGCTTGGGAGCATCATGCCAGTTTTTGAGAAATGAAAAATTTTGTTATTGGCATAATAGAAATGATAACACTGCGCCAGTAATAAGTCCTTGGCTTGAGCCATTAGATGAAGAGAAGTATAAATATGATCCATTACCTACAACACTTCCTTCTGAAAGAGGAGTAGAAATAAAGGATAAGACGTCAACAGATGGATGTATTGGTGCTGCTACAAGATTGACATTTGGAGTGACTTTAGATGAATTAGCAGAATGCAGAGTCAGCACAAACAGAACAGAGACCTATCAACAAATGACAGAAATTCCAGAATTAACTACAGGATATTCTGTGTATGATCATACAATTACTTCATTGCATAACTGGGGAATAGCCTTATTAGAAGGACAGACTATTCCATTCAGAGAAGACGGAAAGTATGAAATATTTGTAAGATGCATGAACACTAATGACCTTGCAAATGATGGAACATTTGTTTTCAAATATTGCGTAAAAGACACGCCAGATGTCACTGCTGCAACAGTAGAATTCACTACTCCTGAGAATAATAAGCCAGTGCAATATGGAACAACATCAATTGGAATAGATGTATATTTAGACAAGCCCGTTGAATGTAAGTGGAGCCATAATGACCAAGATTATGAAGCTATGACAGAAACAATGGACTGCACAGATGCAGACACTCCTGAAGAGGCTATATTATTCAATATGAATATGTTCTACAAATGCACAACAACCTTAACCGGATTGAAAGACCAGACAGCAAATAAATTCTATTTCATGTGTAACAGCCATCCAGAATATGATAATGAAGATCCAGACGATCCAGAGACTAATAGACAAGTTAATTCACAGTCTTATGTATATACTTTAATTGGAACGAGGCCGTTAGTAATTGATAGTGTAACTCCTAAAAGCGGAGCAGTTATAAAAGATTCCACACAAAGTGTTAAAGTCACAGTACAAGCAAGAACTTCTGCAGGATATAAAGACGGAGAAGCAACTTGTTTTATAAAAAGAGCAGCAGCCCAAGGCAGGGGGAAATTTACCAATACAGACTCTTATCAACATTCAGTAGATTTGTGGCTTCCGAGAGGAAGTTACGGGTATTCAATAGAGTGTTGTGATTCAGGAGGAAACTGCGATACAGAAACAACAGAGTTTGTTGTTGATACTGATTTCAGTTCTCCAGCAGTTGTCAGAGCATACAACGAAGGAGCAAGTTTGAAGATAGTAACAAACGAAGAAGCAGAGTGTGTTTATGATACAACTTCCTGCAGTTATAGTTTTGATGATGGAATCGCTATGACAAGTTCTGACAACATAAATCATTTCACAGAATGGAACACAGATAATAATTTCTATATAAAATGCCAGGATGATTTCGGAAATCAGCCAACCCCTGATGGCTGCAGCATAATTGTAAGGCCAAGCGATTATTAGATTGCGAGACAACCTACAGTTTCTTTAACTCACGACTTCGCTCACAATTTGGCGCGATACTCATGAAATCGCTCGGCTTAATCTTCCAACTAAATTTCTGCTCACCATGTTCGGCTCGTGATATTGATATAATCAGCTAATCAACATTTTCATATATGTTTAATATTAATAAGATAGTTTCATCTTCTTTATTAACAGAGTATTAAATCTCGAGTGCTTTAGCACGAGACAAATTAGAGACAGGTTGGAAAAGGGTATTAACAAAATTTATAAACTATAGCAATTCTATAGTTCTATGGTTACAACAATTCAGCTTAATGAAAGTGTAAAAAAAGCTCTTGATAGGATGAAGTCTAAAAAAGAGACATATGAAGATGTTATTTTAACTCTAATGAAAACTGCTGAAAAATGTAGAAGAGAGCAGAAAGAATTGCTTATTGAAGGATGTAAAGAGATGGCTGAAGAGAGTCTTAGAATAGCTAAAGAATGGGAAGGAACTTTAATGGATGGATTAGAAGATGAAAAATGGTAGAAATTAAGAGAGGAGATATTTTTCTTGCAAATTTAGAACCAGTAGAAGGAAGTGAGCAAGGAGGAATAAGACCTGTTTTAATAATTCAGAATGATTTATCCAATAAATATTCTCCTGTAACAATTGTTGCGTCATTGACTTCAAAAAAATTTACAAAAGAATTTCCAACAAATGTTTTTCTATCTAAAAAAGATTCAAAATTAAATAATGATTCTACCATACTATTAAATCAGATTAGAACAATTGATAAGTCCAGAATAATAAAAAAAATAAGTTCATTGGATTTTTATTTAATGAATAAGGTTAATCTCGCTATAAAAATAAGTTTGGCATTGGATTAACAAAATTTATAAGTTACATTCTGTTTTTCTATTTATGAATAAAAAGAGGAAGATGAAAAATCATAAAGGACAATTAAATTTATCTTTCGGCATGATTTTTTCTATCATATTAATAATTGTTTTTATTGCATTTGGATTTTATGCTATAACAAAATTTATCGAGTTGCAGGATTCTATTCAGATTGAAAATTTCCTGAGAGATTTTCAGCAAGATATTGACACAATGTGGAAAAGTTCTCAGGGAAGCCAGAACATTAAATATCCTCTTCCAAATAAAGTAAGTGCAGTATGTTTTAAAGACGATGAATTTCAGAATTTGGAATTTGTTTCCAGCACTTTGATAAAAGGAGATTTAATTGAGAATATAGATATTGCTAAGATTACAAAAGATGAAGACCCTTACTGCATACAGAATGTCAAGGGAAAAGTAAGCTTGACAATAGTAAAAGGCTATGGGGAGAGCCTTGTGAGAGTTGAGAGATAAAATGTTAATTGAGGATTTCAGAAAAGAAAGATTTAAAAATGGACAATTGTATATTATTTTGGACAATTGTCTTTTAAAATGAACAATATCTTGGAGATCTTTTTTAGCGAACCGGGGAAGGAATTTCATGTAAGACAAATATCAAAACTCCTTAAAAAATCGCCAACAACAATATCCAAACATCTAAAAAAACTTGAAAAAGAGAAAATTTTGATATCAGAGAGAAAATTGAATCATCTGATATTTAAGGCAGATGAAAGTAATGAAAAGTTTAAGAGGCTTAGGATAAATTATAATATAAACCTATTATATGAGTCTGGATTAATTGGGTATCTTGCACAGGAATTTAATCATCCAGAAGCAATAATTTTATTTGGGAGCTTTTCTAAAGCAGAAAATATAAAAAATAGTGATATAGACATATTCGTTTTAAGTCTGTTAAAAAAAGAAATAAACTTAAAAAAATTTGAGGAAAAACTTGGACATAAAATTCAGATATTTGTCCATTCAAAAAAAGAAATAGAAAAAATGAAAATAAAAAATACGGAGTTATTGAATAATATCATTAATGGCAAAATACTTTATGGATTTTGGGAGATTTTTTAATGGATTTTAAAGATTTTATTAGGGAAGAAATTATAAGAAAAGCATCTATAGATAAATCTCTATCTAAATCGCTATTAAAAAATTCAATTGAAGATCTTAAATTCTTAGATAAACTAGGGATAGACAAAAGTTCATCAAGGAAACTAATGACCAATTATTATGATGTCTTAAGAAGTATATTAGAAGCAATTTCCTCTATTAGGGGTTATAAAATTTATTCACATGAAGCATTTACATCTTTTTTAAAAGAATTAGAAGAAGAAGCGTTATCGAGAAAATTTGACAGATTCAGAAAAATCAGAAATTCGATAAATTATTATGGCAAAGATATTTCAGTAGAAGAAACCAGGGAAAATATCAAGGAAATAAAAAACATGATTCATATTTTAATTAAAAAATATCTAAGGGGTTTGGAAAATGATTAAAAGAGGTGCTTTAGAAATATCCTTTGGTTGGCTTTTTGCATTGATTGCAGGAGCAATAATCTTATTTTTTGCTATTTATTTCAGCACGAGATTGATAAGCACAGAAAAAGAAATCATAAGTGCTGAAACAGGAAAAGAGATTGGAATCCTGTTAAATCCTCTTGAAACGAGCTTTGAATCAAGTCAAACAACCTCTATAAGCATTCCTTCTGAGACAAGAATTCATAATAGTTGCGATGAGCTTGGCAGCTTTGGAAGACAGATAATACAATTAGACCAAAAGAATTTTAACAAATGGACTAAGACAGATATAAATGTCTTCTTCAATAACAAATATATTTTCTCAGATGAAGAAATTGAAGGAAAAAAATTTTACATTTTCTCAAAACCTTTTCAATTTCCCTTCAAGATAACTGATTTAATCTACATGACTTCTGCAAATGATTTTTATTGTTTTATCAGCGCTCCAAATGATGTAGAAGAAGAAATATTGGATTTAAACCAGAGCAACCTGCTGGTTGAAGGGTGGTGCACTGGAGAAGAAATAAAAGTTTGTTTTGGTGGAGGAAATTGTGACATAAATGTTGATTATGATTCAGGGGTTGTTGAAAAAGATGGAGAGAACATGTATTTCGCGGGGATTGGGGAAGATGCAAAAGCATTGATGTATGCTGCGATTTTCTCAAACAAGGATGTTTATGAATGCCAAGTGAACAGGTTGATGATGAGAGTAAAGGAGATTTCCTTATTATACAAGGATAAAGAAATGATTACCAAGAAAAAAGGGTGTGGAGAAAATCTTGGAAATGATTTGGAAGAATTAAGCGACATGGCTTCAAGTTTAAGAAGCTCTGAGCATTTGGCTTTAGTCAAAATGAAAGCAGACATAATAGAAGAGAAAAATAACGCGGGGATTTGCATGTTATGGTAATGCAAGGAAACCTTGGTTTCCTTGACAATCAACCTTCCTTTTCGGTAGTGTTGGGGCGATTTCTCCAACTGCCTCCGATGGAAATCGCATAAAAGAATCAAAAATGAGAAAAATAACAAAAACAACTCGCGACTTCGCTCGTTTATCACGAGCCTGTCTTCCGCGAAGTCGCTCGGCACAAATGAAAATCCAGCAGATGACTTTTATGCTTGTAGCTGTGACTTTCTTATTCATACTTGTCGGTATTTTCTTCTTGTCTATAAGATTGTATAATGTCAAGAAAACAGCGACTAATCTTGAAGAGCAGAATGCAATGCTCCTTGTTTCTAAATTAGCGAATTCTCCTGAATTTTCATGCGGAAATGCATTTGGGAGTAGCAGAACAAGCTGTGTTGATTTTGACAAATTAATCGCTTTAAAGTACAGAGTAGACGAAGATTCAGAGCTCTGGAGAGTGGCAAAGATAGAATTAAGGAAAGTTTATCCAAGCGAAGGAAATGTCGTTTGCAGTGAGAGCAACTATCCTGATTGTGATATCTTGAATATTCTTGACAAAGACGTGAACACTCTGCCTGCTATCTCTAATTTTGTTTCCTTATGCAGAAAAGAATCAAATGGAATTATGATATATGATAAATGCGAACTTGCACGACTTATGGTGAGTTCAGAGGAGAAGAGAACATGAAAATAAAAACAAATAAAATCAAAACTGCTCGCGACTTCGCTCGTCACTGGATTAAACCGACTCTCTCGCGAAATCGCTCGGGACAAGAAGAAATGGTGGGATTTGTAGTAATCGTAGTCATAGTTTCAGTGGTTTTACTGGTTTTGCTTGGGTTTTTGCTTAGAAGTCCTGACAAGAGTGCTGTTGAGAGTTATGAAGTAGAAAGTTTTATACAATCTGCATTGCAATACACGAGCGAGTGTGAGAATCAGATAGAATTTTTATCAATACAGGATTTAATTGTGGCTTGTGAGAGAGAAGAAAAGTGCCTTGATGAAAGAGACAGTTGCGAAATCCTCAATGAGAGTTTAAAGGGAATAATAGAAAATGCGTGGAATATCAATGAACAAAGCGCTGTAAAAGGGTATAAATTCAGCATAAGTGTTGGAGAGCAAGAAAGATTATTGTTTAAAAAAGGAAATGAAACAAGAAATTATAAAGGAGCATTTCAGGATTTCGCCAAGAGGGGCAATAATTATGAAGTTTCGCTTAATGTCTATTATTAAATCTTGAGATGTATTGTTATAGTATCTGCAATTAAATGAGGCTTGTGTCTTGTCCTGTTATTCACTTTCTCTTCAACGAGTTCTATAAAGCCAAATCTCTCTAAAAGTCTGATATCATCGTGGACTGACTTAAAACTCCTGTTCAGCTTTTTAGCTAAATCGTATAAAGAGGCAGGTTTTTCTGTTTTTATGACACTCAAAATCCTGGCTTTCTCATTATTCAATAATTGCCTTAAGGCAGATATTCCTGAAAAATCATACCCTTCTTTGCCTTTAGAGGATTTTTTGAAGAGTGAAAATGCTCCTTTAGACTCTTTTATTGTTATCTCTCTTGTTGTCATTTTACCCCTTTAGATAATATGTGTTTTTTTTATTTATATATCTTGATAATATATATCTTACTTATATATTATTTTTAATAATATATTATAAATAAATAGCATATGTTAATAAATCTTTCTTTTCCTACCTTTTAGAAACACTCTAAAAGTGTAATCATAATATAGTGATGTCATAACCTTTATAAATAAATATAGGAAAAATAGGTAGTTTTGATATAGAAGAGTAAAACATTACAATAAGCTTTTTAAAGGAAATCGGATTTTTAATATAGCACTCGTTGAGAGTGTTCTAATAGGGTGTTAGAAAGTTCATGTTCATCTCAGCAGGATGATTTACCCTATGTCACCTAGTTGAGAGGAAGTTGTCTTAGACAACATACTTATATAATTGAAAGGAGGTTAAAAAATAGATGAGATTAAATTTTAGAAAAGTCTCAGCAATTGCGGCTAGTGCATTAATGATGGGAATGACCATGGGCGTTGCTGCTGCTGCTAGTTATCCATCTCCATTCGTGAGTGGAGGAGCTGCAAACGTAGCAGTTGTTTATGGTACTGGTTCTGGTGTTTCTTCTCTTGACTTAGTTCAGGCAGGAAATATTCAGGCTAACCTACAATCATATATGAGTTCTGGAGGTAGCAGTGCTACAACTGTTAGTGGAGGAGATAGCAAAATTTTATCAACTTCAACCAGAAAGCTCTACTATGCAGATGCTATACTTTCACCAATACCTTCTTTGACTTATACTGAACTAGGAAGCGTTTTAGCAAGTGGCACAGTTACAGATTTGTCTGGAACAGCTTATGGCTATACACAAACTATCAAAGTAGGTCATGCAACTCTTGCTTATGGAACTAGTGGAGGAGATTTAAATGACCCAGTATTATATATTGATGCTACTACAACTGCTGGAACATTATACAATTACACTCTAAGTTTCACTAAGAGTCTTAATGTTTCTGATACAACAAATGTTCAGGGACAAAAGATAAAAATACTTGGAGTGGATTATGTAATTGGTGCTAGTTCAACAAACACGACTCTTTACTTATATGGCTCTGGTACAACAGTAACTGTTTCTGGAGCAGAGAGTATAAGCGTTGATGTTGGAGGAACTGCTCACACTGTAGACTTAATAACAACTTCAGATACTACACACGCAACAATAAAAGTTGATGGAATAAGCAAGACTGTAACAGAAGGAAGCAACTACGCTTTCGCAGGCGGTATAAATGTCTATATCAAAGACATAATACACCCAGCTTATGCTGGAGATGTAAGACAAGCAGAACTTATTGTTGGAGCAAGCAGTTTGAAGCTAGTCAATGGACAGACAGTAAAGAAAGGAGCTGATGAAACCTCAATTCAAGGTACCAGTGCAACAATAACTGGTGCTGGGTGGGGAGTAATTTCTGGAGTTACTGTAAATGTTGCTGCTGCTAAATCGCAGAATGACTCTATCGCATTAGGACAATCATTCACAGACCCTGTTTTCGGTGGATTAAAGGTAGCACTTGCAAATGTGGTTCCAACTCTTGATTCTGCAAGCAGAGGAAAGATTATTGCAGACGCAGGAAGCAGTAACACACAATCTGCTTGGGTAACTTTTACAAGCGCAAGAGCAGGAAGTGCTGGAGAAGAAAGGTTACAGTATGTTTATGATAACAATACTGCTACAACAGCTGTTCAGGCTTTATTGGCTCATTCAACACAGCCAAGCGCAAATGGTAAAGGAATCATCCATGTACTTGAAGGAGAACCTGCTGTATTGAACGACTGGATTATTGTAAACCAGGGAGATGCTGGAACAATTCTTCAGGTTGACAGCTTGGACAACAAGGGTGATGCACTTACAGGAACTGTTACTCTTACAGATGCTATAACTCAAGAATCACAAACAATAACAGTAACAAATAACACTGCAGGTAATGCGTATATTAACGCACAAGTAAATGCTTGGGGTGGAACAGGATACACGTTAAGTGTTAATCCTGCTTGGACTACTGTGAATATAACATGGAGTGCTACTGGAAGCAGAACTTTATTCCCAAGAATAAAGTTGGGTGGTGGTGGTTGGCTTGCATTTTTGACAACTACTAATTCAACGGTTCTTGTAAATGATTCACTTGTAATTTTACCAAACGGAGTAACAACATTAACTACTACTGGAACAGGAGTGAGTAATATTTCAGAGATACTTATGGTGAATGGAATTAGATGGAATATTACTGCGGTTTCAGCTAACACAAACTATACACAAGTTGTAGGAATAGCGAATCCTGTTTGTAATTTCAACACTTACAATGGACCAGCTTTGTTATATCTAGAACCTAAGAAATGGGATGATTCAACATTCGGAAATTTTGTATGTATTCCATTGACAACAACAGGGACTACCCAGATGGCTATGGGAGATCCAGTTTTCAACGGTTCGAATTCGGGTTGGATTACACTTGGTTCAGACACTTTCAAGAAAGATATTGTAGATAAATACGGAATCTTTGCAACTAAAGAGGATAGGACTAACCAGAATGGGTTAGCTACATTGTATTACCCAGATTCTCAGATGTACTTTGACGTAATTTTCAGCGCAATAGGCGCAAGCATTACAGCAGGTACAACTAGTGTTGCTGGAGCACAGCTCGGAGATGTTCTTGTAAAAGACTCTGAGGTAAGCTCTGTAAGCAGTAAGAACTTAGTAGTTATTGGTGGAAGCTGTATTAATTCAGTTGCTTCTACATTGTTAGGAGGAGCTGGATGTGGTGCTGACTTCACAGACAAGACAGGCGTTGGTTCAAATCAATTCCTGATTCAAAGCTTAGCAAGCACTTACTCAACTGGTACGGTTGCTTTGATTGTCGCTGGTTATGAAGCTGATGACACTAAGAATGCTGTTACTTACTTGAAGATGCAACTTCCAGATATAGCTGTAGGAAAGAAATACAAGGGAACTTCAGCAACAAGTGCTGAACTTGTAGTTGCATAAATCTAAATTAATTTTTTTATTTTTCTTTTTTTTTTCTTTTTTTATCTCTTACTCGGAGGTTTGTTAAAAAATAGTTGCTTATTTCATTCGCAAGGTATTTCAAAAAATTTAATATTAACCGAATGCGAGGTTTCTTCATTAGTTAAGGTTTTTTTAAGGGTGGATGGCTGGGAGATGGTGGCGGGAGAGAGTAAATTTATAAGTCATAATTTCTATTTTAAATCATGCGAAGAATACTTTCCAAAGAGGAAGAAGGCAGGAAAAGGAGAAGAAATCAGTTCCTGATTGGCGGGGCGATGGTTCTTATCATGCTCGCGAGTGTTTTAGGTTATGCATTTGGCAGAGAGCAAAAAGAAAGCAGTGAAAAAATAATCTATAATGGAATTGAATTTACAAAGCAGTCTGGATTTTGGAATGCAAACATTGGAAACTACCAATTCTTTTTTATATACAATCCAAAAGAAACTGAAAAAGTAAATTCCAAATTGAATCTTTTGAACAGTTATTCTGGAAAACCCTTATATGTTTATTCTGAAAGCACAGAGGCAACGCTAGAAATTTACAGGAATTTATTCTATCAAAACAGGATAGTTGAAAGAGTGCAGGATGCCTGCTTAACAGGAGAGAAATGTGAAAGCAGTTCTCCTGTAAAAACCTGCGAAAGCAATTTTATAATAATAAAAGAAAGCAACAGCACTGAAATAAGGCAGAGAGAAAATTGTGTTTTTATTCAGGGAAATATAGGCAATTTGACAAAGCTCAGCGATGGATTTTTATTTGAAATAACTGGAATAACACAATAAAATTTATAAATTAAGTTTGGAATCTAAAAAAGATGAAAAAGGAAAAAAGAGAGAAAGAAACCAAGAAAAAAGAACAGGTTTCTGAAATTTTTGATGTTGAAAAAGATGGGGAAAAGAAGATAATAGAAACACATGCAACAGAAGATAGTAAAGAGGAAGTCCCGTCACAAGAGCAGATTAAAAAGGAAAATAAAATTTTTAAAAATATAATCATTATCATGGTTGGTTTTGCCCTGATGTTTTTTTCAGTTTATATGATTATTAATTCTATGAAACATTTTGACGTTAATGGAGTTAAGTTTGAAATTGTAAAAGAGGGGAAATTAATTCTTTACAAAACATATCTGCCTGTTATGTATAACGGAACAGCAGCAAGTTATAATTTCTATCTGAGAAAAGACCCTAGAACCTTGAAAACTATGCCTTTTAATGGTAATTTATTGCTGGAAAGCAATATGGTTGTGAACATGACAAACTCGCTTAATTGTGACGGAGACGGAATTATCGGACTTGCAAACATTGTAAATCTATACAAGGTTCTTGACGTAAACGTGATAAAAGATGAAAATGCCAGTTGTGATGCTACTGGAAGGTATATGTATTTGAACATACTTGAAGGAAATGAAACAAAAGTGGAACAATTCGGGCTTAGGTGTTACAATATATATGCAAATAATTGCCAGATTTTAAAAGGAACAGAAAAATTCATGCTTGAAACCCTTATAAGAGCTAATCGGGTATTAGAATAAAATGGATTTGAAAATCATCTATGCACTTATTCTTTCCATATTTCCAATAAGCGAACTAAGAGGAGGACTTCCGTTAGCGATAATTTACGCAAATCAGCACAATATTCCTATTGCCTTGATTTTTCCGCTGATAGTAATGACAAACATTCTTGCAATATTCCTTGCCTTCTTTTTTCTTGACAGATTTCATCATTTATTTCTTAACATCAAATTTTATAAAAGATTTTTTGATAAATATGTGGAGAGACTTCAGAAAAAGGTAGACAAATTTGAGAAAAAATATTCTTCTATGGGATTTCTGGCTTTGATATTGTTTGTTGCAATTCCTCTCCCTGCAACAGGAGCGTGGAGTGGGGTTTTGATCTCATGGCTCTTGGATTTAGACAGAAGGAAAAGCATATTAGCAATATCCTTAGGAGTGTTAATTGCAGGGGTATTAGTACTTCTTGGAACTCTTGGTTTTTTTAACCTTTTTTCCTGATTTCAGCAAAAAGACAATGTCTGAATAGATTGGAATTTCCTTTATTTTGAATATTTTAACACTAAAAAACCAGATAGCGACGACAAAAACTACACTCCCCACATACCAAAAGAGTTTATGTGCTACATCAAAAAAAGAAATTCCAGAAACAAACAAAATAGACAAAAAGAAAATTCTCAATATATTTATAATTAAGAAAGATGAGAAAGAAAAGAGTAACATGAAAATTCTTTTTCTCAAATTTATTCCCCTTGTAGATAAATTTAATATCAAAAGCAGATAATAAGCAGAGCCTGCAACACACGCCCTGATAATTTCTATTGCAGAATTATTGATTGTTATTATGTTATACATCAAGGAAGTATCAAAAAAGAATTTAAGCAGAAAATAAACAGGATAAATGGTAATGGCTGAAAAGAGAAGATAAAAAATTCCGCTGTTTGAAACACCAACTAAAATTAATATTACATATCTAAGAACAATATCAAAAACAGTTTTAACCTCTCTTTTCATAAAAAGCCAAGTGGAAATATATTTAAATAATTTCTTATTTGTAAAAGGATGAGGTGGAAAAATAAAGGAATTATCATTTCTATTATAGTCATATTTGCAATTCTTGTGAGTTTTTATTTTGATAATATCCTTGTCAGAGAAGTTTCTCTTTTAAGAAATGGGATTTTGGATAAATTTTTTATTTTAATAACTTTCATTAGTTCAGAAGCAGTAATATTTCTTGTTCTTACTGCCTTGTTCGTTTGGAGAGACAAAAAAAGAAGATGGGTTTTTCCTTTATGGCTTACATTGGGAATTTCTGCTACAGTGAGCTTTATGCTGAAAGTAATGATTCAAAGATTAAGGCCTTTTCAGTTAGGAATTATCTCTCTATTGCCGAGCTTGCAGGAAACAAGTCATAACATATGGAATTTTTCTTTTCCTTCTTCTCATGCATTATTCGCTTTTTGTGCAATTCCAATTCTCTCACAACAATACCCGAAATTAAAAAAAGTCTGGATTGGAATTGCTGTATTGATTGCTCTTTCAAGAGTTTATCTTGGACTACATTTTTTTAGTGATGTTCTCACAGGAGCTTTTCTTGGCTATATAATTGGAATAATGGTTGTGAGATTAGAAAAAGAAACCAAATTCGGGCAGAAAATATATGATAAATTAATGAGGAGATAATTTTACTTCTTCCTGACAACTCTCACTGCTACCACAATTATTATCAAGACTAAAAGGACATTCAACGCTCCAATAGCCCATAAGTAAGTATTTCCGCCAAGCCCCAATCCTGAAATCCATCCTGTAAGGCTGAATCCTTTTCCTGCTACTGAAACTGAAACTGGCTGTGTTAAAACCTTGCTTCCTTCTTTCATAACAATGTTGAAGTTCTTGCTTCCAGAAACTCCTTCATTTGCCTTTAACTTGATTAAAACCTCTGTTGATTTTCCTGCATCTAAAGTCAAGCTTGGCTTGTCTACAGAAACGAATGTAGCCCAATCAGTATATCCGCCTACTTCAAAAATGAAGGTTTTCTTTATTGAAGCTGTGTTGGTTACTGTTGCCTTGACAGTGAATTCTTCTCCTGCTTTTGCTGCTGTTTCTAAGCTAGCAGTTACTACAACAGGAACTTCTGCTGAACAGCTTCCTGGTGCAATATTTAATGGAAGGCTGAATTCTGATTCATCTCCATTGCTGTTTTCAAATATGTCATCACTGTCATCATATACTAAGAAAGTTATATCATAAGATTTTCCTTCTTCTGCATCTTCTGGAATAACAATATTGAATAACAAATCTTTAGACTCAAGGCTGTCTATATCTCCTAAATCTACTCTCTGTGAAATTCCTAATAGTGTGTTGAAAACCTTGAGATAAACATCCTGTTCATCATCATCTCCGATATTCCAAACTTCTCCTGAAACTTGAATTGTATCACCGCATGAAGCTGTTCCTACAAGCTCAAGGGAATCAAGGACTACAAAATGGCTGTCAATAACTATATCAATAGGCAAAGAAGAAAAAGTTGAAGTTTCGTTATCAGTTTCCTTATCATCTCCTGTAGCCCATACATAGAACACATAATCTCCATCAGTTTCAATCCGGTTCATGTTGTCAAGAATAAAAGAAAATTCCAATGTTTTTCCATCATCTTCATCTAAGTCAAAATCGCTTTCTTCTTCCTGTATTACCCATCTCGTATTTTGCTTGTCATAAAGTCCCCATTCAACAACAATATTTCTCATTTCATCATTTGCATCATTGCTTACATCAACATTAACTCTGATTTCATCTAATGGGAACCATTCTGTGTCATCTCCAAAGCCGTTAGTAACAGAAATATCAACATCATCTATATTTAAATTTCCATTGTCTGCTTCTTCATTTGGTGAGTTTTGGAAGTTGAGTGTTAAAACTTTACCGGCTGTGTCTGTACTTGCAGTTATATTGGCAGTTGCTGAAAAAGTTCCGAAAGTAAAATCATTACTTGGAAGAGTAGAAGTAACAGTTATTGTTGCAGTCTCTCCTATATCTAAATTAGTAGTATTTGGTCCTGGATTTGCGGTTCCTGTTATAACGGGGGTACCAAATGTCACTATTATAGTATTAGCAGGATTTTGATTATCTGAAATTGTAACAGTAGTAGGTAAAGTAAGAGTAGTATTATCAGTACCGGTAGTTATTGTAAATGATTTAGTTAGTTCAAACTTGTTGAAAGTCACTGAAGTTGGAGTAAGAGTTATTGCCGCACCAGCAAAACTCAAGAGAGTGAACAATACTAATACACTCAATCCAAAAACTCTTAATGATTTGTTGTTTGTCTGGTTTATCATGTGTAATCATTTTGCAGTTAAGATGATTTATAAGGTTTCTTGTGTTGTAAAATATAGATTAAACCATCGATTTTTTTATTTGGGAGAAGATTTATATATTTCTTGCAATTCTATTATTACATGGTGATGAAGTCTAGGGAGAATTCTGTTGGTGCATGGGTATTTTTTATTGGAGTTGTCATTGCAATAGTCATCGGAATACTGACAATTTTGGTTCCGTTATCCATAGTCAGGAAGTACAGCAATTTTATCTACTTAGTATTGGTAATCCTTGGGTTAGTTGTCGGAGCTGCTATAAATGCAAAGGGGAAAGATACTCAGGCATTTTTAATAACAAGCACTATTATTGTAATTGTAAGTAAGTTTGGAATGGATAGTGTTACAAGTTCTCTTATCGGAATTGATGCAGGCTTCACTGCACAAACAATATTTGCTTGCTTGTTAGCATTGTTTGTGCCTGCAACAATCATAGTTGCATTGAAAAGCGTTTTTGGACTAGCGAGAGTTTAATATGTCTGCGCTAAAGCGCACGTGATATAACTAATTTAGTTAATGAAAAAATATAATTGGTTGCTTATAATCAAATAATAAAAAGAGGTGATAAAGATTTCTTGATTTATTTTTTGTTCTTCAAACCATCCATATTAAACACAAATCCCTCAAAATCCATTCGCGGGCAAGAGGTATTAATCCATGCATCTATGCCATTAAAATTCTCGAATTGTCTTGTGTCTATTTCGTTGCTGAGAAACAAATAGGACTGCTTGTCTTTCAGTTTTTTCTGAATATCAATAGCTTTTTTCAGATTTTCCTGTCCTGGCTTTGTTGAAATTAAAATTCCAACCTTTTCAGAGTTGAGGAATTTCATGTAAGAAGCAAACTTTTGTTTTTCAAAAGCATACACATCCTCATCTGAAATTTTTCTTAGCTTGCTGGATTCCAGTATATAAATAGGCAGTTTAGTCTCAAATGCGAGAGAAACCGCATGAAATTCTCCGGAACTTATCAATAATATTGCTTTTGTATTTTTAGAGAATTTCGGCTTGCTACACCCCAAAACCTGAACAATTTCTGTTATTTCATTTCTCTTAGACAAAATTTCTTTTATTTTAAACGCAATATCCTTGTATTGTATTGAATAAGCAATTGCTATGCTTTCTGGAAGTTTCAGAGATTGTATTTTTCTTTCATTGACTTCTGAATTGATTTTTACAGGGATAAATAAGGTTTTCATTGTAAGATAGAAAATAACTTGTTTTTAAAATTAACTAAAATTAAGAATTAATCGAATTTATTGCTCTTTGGCTCTGGACCCTGAGGAGTAGCTTCTCTTTGAATCTGTGCAAATGGCGGAGTAACAATTAGCAAGTTCTCTCCAAAACCAGCAATATTTCCCTCAAGAGCGTCTGCTGTCTTTTTGATTTTTGAAACAGCCCTCTTCAATTCAATAGGATCTTTTGATTTCAAAACTTTTATATCTATTATAGCAATAGTGTACCCCTCTCTTAAAACATTAAGGATAGTATTGACATCTTCGTATTTTTTCAAAACAAAAAGTTTCACTAAAACCTTCCCTTCTCTTTCCTCTTTATCCAAATCAATTTCTAAATAATCTTCTGCACTGCCTTCTCCCTTTGGAGCGCCACCAAAAATCTTTTTTAGGTTGAATGCCATATCAACTTTAGATATAATATATTTATAAAGATTTCGTAACTTTTTTTATATATTTCCTAATATTTACTTTTTCATGGATTTTGTCAGTTCGTCTCTGATTTTTTCCACTTGTTCGCTTAAAGAATTCTCCTGTTTCTCGAATGTCTTTATCCTTAATTCCAAAATTTTTTCCTTGGATAACAATTCTTCCTGAATTTTTCCTTTTTCCGCCTTAATCATCAATTGTCCGATTATTTTGAAAACTTCTTCTCCTGATTTTTCAACTTCTTTCAGGGCAGAATTAGTTTCTGCGAGTTCCATCTGAAAAGCCTGTTTCTGGAGAATTGAATTCTGCAATCTCTGCTCAAGAATCTGCAACTCTTGTAATCTTGTTTCGTCCATTATGCAAAACTCCTGTTTTGTATCCAAACGATTTCGCGTGTAATCCATACCAGCGGAGTTACGAGTTGTAACGAAGTGAGGATTTTGAAAAATGTTCTGTTTTTCATTTTTTAGAATTACTCTGCCTTAATTTTTTTTATCTTGCTTCTTGGCTTGTAGAAAATCTTGCTTCCACAATAAGGACAGACGAACCGCTTTTCCAAATTTGTAGAAATAACTTTCTTCTCGCATTTGAAACATTTGTACGCAACCATCGCGTTATTGAGTTCGACAAGGTTTTGCATAAATGCAAAAGCATCTATCTTTGCCTCGCTTCGCTCGTTTATTTAATTTATGTATCATCATTTATTCTCCTCTAAGTAATATGTATCTGATGCAAATTTTTTGCCGCATTTCTTGCAGTGCCATATGCCCTTTGAAAGCCTCTTGACTCCTGGCTTTTTGCAGTAAGGACATTTTTGTTTTTTCCTTTGTTTTTGCTCTACATTTACCAGTTTAACTCTTACTTTTCTTCCGTATCTTGCCCCGAATCTTCCTGCTGATTTTGTTTTTTTTGATTTTGATGGCATCGCTTCACTGAATTCGACGAGATATGAACCAAAGTTCATAGGACGAAAATTGAACTCGCTTTGCTCGTCTATTTATTTAACTATGAATGGGGATGCCCGGATTTGAACC
>CAYHEN010000001.1:0-64152 GCA_964355745.1 Candidatus Woesearchaeota archaeon | reverse complement strand
AATTCGGAAGCATTCCTCTTATAACTCTCTTGACAATTTTCTCGCTTGTTCTTGAAACCTTTGGCCCTTTCTGTGTGCTTCCTACTCTTCTTCTCTTTGCTTCCAAACCCTCTTTTATATTTTTTTTATTTCCAGTTATCATTATCTGCTCGCAATTTATAATTGCAATATCTTCTCCTTTAAGCGCTTCTTTTGCAGCATAACTTGCTAACCTTCCTAAGATTGCATCTTTTCCGTCTATGACTTTCATTTCAAAAACCTCACATTTTTTGCCTCAGGATTTTTTTTAATTTCTTCCAATATTGTCATGGCTTCTCCTTTTGCTTTTGATATTTTTTCCTTTGCCATTTCAGAAAAACTTAGAGCAACTATTTTAATCTTTTTGTTTAGCTGTCCTTGGGATAAAACCTTTCCAGCAACAACAACAATCTCCCCATCTTTAGCCTCTTCATTTATTTTGTCAAGATTCATGTTTATTCTTTTCGCTCTTGGACTTGAAAGAACTGCAGCAACTTCAAGCCAGTTCTTTTTTTTCTTGGCTTCAATTATAGTTTTAACTAATTGTGGATTTGTTTTCTTTTCTAATTGTTTTTCTATTGATGTTTTGCTTTTCATTTGGTTTTTGCGAGAAATAGTGAATATGTATTCACCCGCTATGCGCGTTAACTCGCAGGTAAAAATTTAAGAGAATTATGGTTTATAAAAGTTTAGTTTCTTTATTCTATCATGACTGTTTCTTCTTGATATTCTATAGATACCCTGTTCTGTTTATATTTATTTTTACAGAGTTGTGCAATTTCTGCTGTAGTATTTTTTAATTTTTCTTTAGTTGTTGGAAATCTCGGATAATTTATTAATCCAATTATAACCCCCTCTTCTTTTCCGTCTTTATAAAGAAAAGTTGTTGGAGTTACTGTTACACATAATCCAACTCTATTGATATACTCTTGTAAAAAAGTTTTAAGTTCATCAATACTATGGATATTGCTTGTATATCCTTCCCTTAATCCTAAATATATTTTTGCAGTGATAGTTTCAACTGTTTTTGTCATGTTAATTTATGCGGGAAATAGGATTCGAACCTATGTAGGCACTGAGCCAACAGATTTTGAGTCTGTCCCGTTTGACCGCTCCGGCATTCCCGCTTAAAAATAGGACAAATCAATTATATAAAAATCTTTATAATTCTTATTTAGAAATCTTTTTAGAAACTTCTTTCAAATCATCCTGTAATATTTCGATTGCTCTCTTGAAAATTTCTTTTTCATCTATTTGCCCGAAAGATTCTATTGTAATAACTAATTCTCCTGTTGGTGTTAATTCAATAGAGTTTTTACCCATTTTTCTTGCCATATCAACACACATTTCACACATATCGCATTTGTTTTCATCGATAACTGCAACCTTTCCATCTTCTAATCCAAAAACTCCCAAAGGACAACTGTTGATAATTTCCTTTGGACAATCTTTGTCTACTTTTACTTTTATTAAATTTCTGTAAAACATCAATCCGGGAGAGAATTTAGAATGTCTGCTTCCTTTTCCTACTCTCGCAGTAGCGAGTATTTCTAATTCCTGTCCTTTCTTCAAAATAGTTATAGGGATTTTATCATAGACTGGCTTTACTTTCCCCTTCATCTCTTCAGAATAAATTATCCCGTCTTTTTTCGCGATTAGAGTTATGGGCTCAACACTCTTTTCACTGATTGTCTTATCCATTTTTAAAGGAACAAGTCCAATTCTGTGGGCAATTGTCTCGTCGTATAATGGAGAATCATTCTTTGAGATTTCGACTTCATCAACAGCAAGAATAGAAATCTGATCCACATATCTTCTTATTGCATTAGCCAAACTTTCGTCTAACTCTGTACTGAAAGTTATCTGATGGTCTTTCTTATCTATTATTTTCATTTTATTATCTTACAAATTTGATTTTTAAATTTATGTTTAAGGTCTCTTTTCTCTTGGAACTCTATGGCCTCCTGCCCCTTCTTCCGCCCTTCTTCTTAGGTCCTCCACGCGGATATCTTGTAGTATCTAATATATTCAGTATCTTAAAGCCTTCTCTTGTCAGACTCTTGATTATCGCATTTGCTCCTGGTCCAGGCGCAGGACTTCTCGTCTTTGCTCTTATTCTTACATAAAGAAATTTTATTCCCAAATCATTCAAGGTTTCTGCAATTCTCTTTGCGATAAATATAGCAATAGTTGGATTTGCTTTTAATCTTCCATGTTTCGTTACCTGCCCTCCGCTTACCTTTGCAATTGTTCTTCCGGACATGTCTGTAACATGAGCGATTGTGTTATTGAAAGAAGTATAAATATTTACAACAGCTTCTATTTCTTTTCCGTGTTTTTCTCTTGGCTTTTTTTCTTCCTTAATTTGGCTCGTAAGAGATGAATTGGCTAAAGGCTCTGCCTTTTGTCTAACTTCTTCAATCATTTCTTGTTCACTCATTTTCTACTCCTATCGCTTCTTTAACAACCTTCTTTTTTTCTTTGCTTGGTTTGATTGTAATCTTGTTTTCTAGGTCAATCTGGACTATATAAGACGGGGAATTTATATTGTTCTCTCCAACTAAAACTTTTTTATGGGTTATCAATTGCCTTGCCCCCTTTAGAGTATGAGCCATCCTCTTATTTACAAGAACAGTTTGTAACCTTCTTTTCAAATAATCTCTCTTGTCCAGGGAAAGAACATCACTGATAGAATCTACTTTGAACCCCATTTTCTTTAATCTTTCAAAAAAGGCTCTTTTTTCAGATTCGTCAGCAGAAATCAACTTCTTTGCTTTTTCTCTTATTGATTTTATTCTTGCATCTGCTTTCCATATCTCTCTTTTATTCTTCAACCCAAATTCCTTTTTTATCTCCCCCTCTTCCTGTATTCTTGCTTTATCAAAAGGTCTTTTTGGTCTTGAATAGGTTTTGTGTTTTCTTTTCATTTATTTTCCTTCCTGCTTTTTAAGCACAGTTTTCTTTTTAATTCCGACTCCCCTCTTTTTGTTCTTTCTGAAATGGCTTTTTGTTCTTTGTCCTCTCAAAGGCAAGCCCATAGCATGTCTATATCCCTTATAGCTCTTGATTTTTTTCAATCTTCCAATATCCATTTCTTTTTGCAATTCCAAATCACTTCCAATAAGGTGTTTGTTTTCTCCTGTTTCATAATCAACTTTTCTGTTTAACAAATAAGCCGGTATTTTCGGATTTTTTATGAAACCATTTATTTTTTCTATTTCTTCCTTGCTTAAAGAACCGATTTTTCTGTTTTTATCGAGTTTTAGTGACTTGCAGATTGCATTCGCCAAACTCCAGGATATCCCTTTAATTTTTGTCAACCCAACATAGGTTTTCAAGCCCCCCTCAATGTCTTTTGATAGAATTCTAATTAACTTCTCTTCATATTTTTCCTCTTCTGGTTTGTGTCTTTGTGCTTGTTCCATTTGGTTTATTTCACAAATAAATTGTGTCTTTCAATATTTATTAACTCAGTTAATATTCTTTTTTGTATTGCTTTTTCAGGATCAGGGAGATTTTGTATTCTTTTCTTCATGTCTTCAAAAGACACAAAATCTTTTTCTTTCCTTTGATTTAATATTTCGTGCATATGTCTCTTTCCAAATCCAGGAAGCAGTTCAACCTGATGAAGCCTTTTATTTATTGCTTCTGATTTGTTGAAAAACTCAACAAATTCCTTTTCCCTTTCCTTAACTATTTTTTCTATAAATTCCTGCAATTGATTTTTTGCAGATTCGGTTAATCTTTCCCTGTGCAATCTTCCAAGAATGTAATATATCTTGTCCCGTTTTCCTTCTCCGATATAGACTTCTTCCCCAACTTCCAAGGAGATCCCTCTTCTAGGAACTAATTCTAACAATATCAAATTTCTTTTCCCTATAGCTTGGGCTACAGGGATCATTTTTCTTTCTAGAGGATACCCATTCGGTAGATAATCTAATATAATTGCATTTTCTTCTTTTTCCATTTTCATCATTTAAATTTTTTAACTGTATCAAGTATTTTTTTTGTTTCATCTTCATCCAAGCTGACATCCACAAAAATTTTGTTTAATTCTTCTGAATTCTCAGGCAACAAGTCTATTATCTTTACCAGATATTCTGCTCTTACCTTTATAATATTTAAAGATTCTATTTCTTGTTTTAATTGTATGGCTTCTTTAGCCTTTAATTTGTTAAATTTTTTTATGAATCCAATTATTTCTGTTTCACTTTCCTCGCCTTTCCTGACGTATTCAATAACTTCAGCCATGCTCAATGGTTCGCTATTTTTTATCATTATGCAAAATCTCCTATTTTGTATTTGTGGTGAGCAATTTCGCGTATAATCCATATCAGCGAGATTGCGAATTGGATTTCGTGTTTGCTCATTTTACTTCTTAATTTGTTTTATTTTTTTTAAATGTATTGGTGCGATTAAAATTCTCTTTTCCTGGTTTCCATCCTTGATTTTTACAATATAAACACTTCCTCTCTTACCTTCAACTTGTCCTGTAAGCCCCTGAAACCTTTTTGGGAAATTTATGGGAAGAGATTGCTCTCTAGATACGGCTACAAAATCTCCTTCATTTAGTTCCTGAAAGTACCTACTAAGCTGTAATTTTCCTCGAGTCCTAATAGGCTTTTTGTTTACCATAAATTATTCAGAAATATTTCATTTAAAAAACTATCTTATTATGTAATTTTCCTGGCCCTTTGAGAATCTCCTCTTAATGTCTTCAAAGTAGAACTAGTGTCCATATGAATCAAATCATCTTCATCTCTCGCTTTAGTATAATTAGCCTTTATTGTGGCAAACATCTTAGGGCCCCAAACCCTTATCCCACAATCATCGCAGAAATCCATTACTGCATCTTCATGGACTTTCTCTTTCCCACAAAAAATACATTTCCTCATTTTTTCACCTTTTAGTCATCTTGAAAAATAAAGTTAGTTTTTAAATATTTTTATTCTCTACTCACTCATATCTGAGTGCATCAGCAGGATTTAATTTTGCTGCCTGCATTGCAGGAAGCACCCCCGAAAGTGTACCGATTAAGAAAGAAAATCTCCTCTTTTAATCTGTAAATCTACATCACAAAGGGCTTTTATTTTCACATTTCCTAATTGATAATATCTGCAAACATTTTTTAATTCAATTATATTGTCGTTTTTCATCCTGTCTCCAACCGTGTTGGGATTTATTTAAATCTTGTGTAATTGATCTACTTACAAAGTTTTATAAACCAAAAATAAGGCATAATATTATGATAATTCCAGTTCGTTGTTTCAGTTGCGGAAAGCCAATAGGACACCTTTGGGGAGAGTACAAGAAAAGAACTTCTAGTGGAGAAAATCCCAAAAAAGTAATGGATGAGCTTGGTTTGGAAAGAGCCTGTTGCAGAAGTATGTTTTTAGGGCAAACAGATTTGATTGAACTTGTTGGAAAATTCAAAAAATCTTAATCTTTAAATTCCCCATCTCATTAAATTTCCACAACTTTTACACTCAACTGTTTTTATTTTCTTTTTTATACCCCTTATTTTCAAATCTGGACTGAAACATTTCTTGCAGAATTTTTTTCTTAATCCTTTTAACTGAAGATTATGACTCATTGCTAATTTTTTCATTTTTTTAATATCTCTTGGAGATTTATTTTCAATATTCTCAAAGAATTTTTTTATCTTTTCTTCAGCTTCTGTCTTTGAAATCTTTTTCATATCCATTAAAAGCAACAAATCTTTATAAAGTTCTGGATATATTATTATTTGTGAAAAGCTTGGATGTTTTTGTTGGAAAAGTTAAGACATTTGTCGGAAGAGTCGAGAGATTTTTTTTTGAAGATGGGGAATATTGGCGAGCAAGAAGGATTGTTGAGACGTATGATAAAACTAGAACCAATAAACTTGGAAGGCAATATCTCTCTCCTGAAATAGTTGATGATGCTCTGTTAGAGATTTCTTTATATGAAAAAGGGAAAACGTTAAGTAATTCTTATCAAGATTCAAAGAAGACAGCTTGATTGCTTGGCGCCTTGTCGGGCACTAACACAGTCAACATAGGAAGCTTAACTTCTGTGTTCGGAAAGGGAACAGGTGTTTCCAACCTATTATGGCCGTCTTCAATTTTATAGAAGAGGTGTTATTTATAAAGCTTTTTATATAGAAAATTAATTGTATTTTAAGTATTGTTCGCACGCTCGCTCAAAATCAAGGGCGATATTGAAGTTTCGCGAACATGCTCTGCGGGAGTGCCAGAGTGGTCAAATGGGCGAGATTAAGGCTCTCGTGGCTTAGTGCCTGCGTAGGTTCAAATCCTATCTCCCGCATTTTATTTGGAATTTAAAATGAAAACTTGGACGTTAAAAGTTGGATTTGATATAGATATCTTTTTGATGGAATTAAGAGTAAAAATGTGAATGAATCAAATATCGCGGAGAGAGTTTACTCCTGGAAAGAGTTATATGAAAAGATAATCAGTATGAAATAATTTCCCGCATTATAGAAAACTAACTACCCCCTTCTGAATTAATAGAATTCCTGATATGAAACAAACAATCCAATAAACAGGGAAAAATATCATAAGAATAAAGACAATTCCCGCGATTAAATCTATCCAGCTTGCGAATTCTTTCAGCAATCCAATTCCTGCTTTAATTAGAAAGATTATGGACAAAACTATTAAAACAGATATAGGAATCTTTGCCCCTGAACTAAACATAAGAATTAACCCCCCAACAAAATCTAATACTCCTAATGCTTTAACCAACATGTTTTTTAAACCAAGTTGTTATTTAAAAAGGTATTCCATGCGCCTGTAACTCAGCTTGGATTAGAGTGCGTCCCCCCTACAATTCTTGGGAAAGGACGAAGTCGAAGGTTCAAATCCTTCCAGGCGCGTTAAGTAATAAACTTCTTTCTCCAAATAATAATATTTAAAATGCCCTGCTTTATTATACTATCAGCGCGCTGATGGTTTAAAGGTAGAATGTCAGCCTTCCAAGCTGAGGGTCCGGGTTCGATTCCCGGTCGGCGCATTTTTAACATGAAAGGAAAAATAATTCACATACAAGTTAATGTTTCTGATTTTGAAAAATCTAAGAAATTCTATTCGGAAATGTTTAAAATTCTTGACTGGAAAAAATTTATGGAAGAAGAGAGTATAATAAGTTGGATAAATGATGATTTTTCATTCTGGGTAGTTGAAACAGAATCTAATTTTAAAGATAAAAAATTTCATAGAAAAAGCACAGGTTTAAACCATATAGCATTTAAAGTTAATTCTAAGCAAGAAGTTGATGAATTTTTTAATAGGTTTTTGTCAAACAAAAAAGAAACAGTTCTTTACAACAGCCCTAAACAATACCCCGAATATGGAGAGAATTATTATGCTGTATATTTTGAAGACCCAGATAGAATTAAATTAGAAGTAACTTATCACTAAAATGGAAAAAGAAAAATTTAAAGAAAAATTCACAAAGTTTCATGACAAGAATTATAAGATTTTGCTCTTAATTCCCCTAATTTTAATCGTATCAAGTTTTGTTTATATGGGATTTTTTTATTCGCAACACCATGATTTTATTAATAAGGACGTTTCTCTGACAGGAGGAACTTCTGTAACTATCAATGATGAAAATATCGACTTAGCAGATTTAAGAAATGCAATTTCAAGCAAACTTGAAGGAGTTCAGATTCGAGAAATTTCTGATTTGATAACTCAAAAACAGATTGCAGTGATAGTAGAAACAAGAAGCAATGACTCACAGACAAGAGAAGTTCTTGAAGGCTATCTTGGGTATGAATTAAATGACGAGAACAGCAGTTTTGAATTTACTGGCTCTACTTTGAGTGAAGGGTTTTATTCACAATTAATACTGGCAATTTTATTTGCATTCACCTTTATGGGGACAGTCGTTTTCTTTATCTTCTCAAAGAACACAAAGATTAAGACTTTGTTAGTATTTTTGTCTTTATTAACTCCTTTCCTCTTTTTTGCAATACATGTAATTTCAATCAATCAAGCATTTATTTTTTCAGGGACAATCTTTTTAGTAAATCTTTTCTTTTATATAAAATACAGCATCCCCTCAATGGCTGTAATTTTTTCTGCTTTTGCAGACATATTCATGACTTTAGTTTTAGTTAACCTTTTGGGAATTTCAATTTCAAGTGCAGGAATTGTTGCATTCTTGATGCTTATCGGATACAGTGTAGATACAGATATTTTGCTTACAATAAAAGCGATAAAAAGAGAGGGAGGAAGTCTAAACAGAAAATTGTTTGATTCATTCAAGACAGGAATCACAATGACTCTCACATCTATCTTTTCTGTTTTAATTGTATTAATTGTTATTGGTTCATTCTCTTCTATACTCTCTCAGATTTTTACAATTATGCTTATTGGTTTAATGTTTGATTTGATTAATACATGGCTTACTAATGTTTCAATAATTAAATGGTATGTGTTGAAGAACAAACATGAAAATTAAATTCACCTTTAGAATCTGGCTTTGGCTGATTTTTTTAGCTTTAGCCTTGATTTCTATTTTTATTACTCCGAATTTTATGCAAAAAGGAGTTGAAATAACCAGTGTTGAACAAAACTCCTCTGTCTTTGAACAAGGAGTAAGAGCCAAACAAGTAATTACTTCTATAGATGGAAAAGCAATAAGCAGTATCGAGGATTATTCCAAGATTATACAGGAGAAATTTATTTCCAATGAAAAAATAAAGACAACGATAACTACAACAAGTGGAGAATATGTCATCTATTCAAATGATTCGTTAGGGATAACTGTTTCCAGTCTTCCAAAAACCAATTTGAAAACAGGACTGGATTTATCAGGGGGTTCGAGAGCATTAGTAAGAGCAGAAAATCATAAACTAAGTTCTAACGAGATTAATGATTTAGTAAATGTAATTAGCAATAGGTTTAATGTTTACGGAATTTCTGACATTACTGTAAGGCCAATCAGGGATTTGTATGGAGATTATTTTATGTTAGTAGAAATTGCAGGAGCAACTCCAAAAGATTTAGAAAATTTAATCTCTCAGCAGGGAAAATTTGAAGCCAAAATAGGAAATGAAACTGTTTTTATTGGAGGAGAAAAAGATATCTCTGATGTGGCGAGAGGAGGACAGGATTCAGGAGTTTATTCTTGTAATCAGAATCCACAAGGAGGGTATTTTTGCGAGTTTAGATTTACTGTTTATTTAAGCCAAACCGCTGCAGAGAGACACGCAGCAATAACAAGCAACATAAGTGTTAATTTAACTTCTCAGGGAAATTACCTTTCTAAAAAATTAGATTTGTATTTAGATGATAATTTAGTTGATAGTCTGCTGATAAGTGAGAACTTGAAGGGAAGAGTAACAACACAAATTCAGATTACTGGAAGTGGTTTTGGAGAAACACAATTAGATGCAGTAAAAGATGCAGAAGCACAAATGAAAAATCTTCAGACAATTTTAATCACAGGAAGTCTGCCTTTCAAGTTAGAAATTGTTAAGCTTCAGACAATCTCTCCTACGCTTGGAACTAACTTTACGAAATACATACTTCTTGCAGGAGTTATAGCATTGCTTTCTGTAGCGATTATAATATTCATAAAATACAAAAAATTCAGATTAGCAATCCCTCCTTTGCTCATCTGTACTTCTGAAATAATAATTACTTTGGGAATAGCAGCACTTTTAAGACAGGATTTAGATTTGGCGGGAATAGCAGGAATCCTTGCCGCAATAGGGACAGGAGTAGATGACCAAATTGTTGTATTGGATGAAGCAAAAACAAAAGAAGTTTTAAGCGTTAAACAGAGAATAAAACGGGCATTTACAATAATTTTAGGAGCATATTTTACAGTAGTAGTTTCATTATTGCCTCTTTTATGGGCAGGAGCGGGTTTGTTAAAGGGATTTGCGATTATGACGTTGATAGGAATTACCTTAGGAGTTTTAATCACAAGACCTGCATTTGCAGACATTGTAAATATGATTCAGGAATAAGATGCTACCACAAATTCACTTTATTTTGGGAATTGTTTTTGTGGCTATTTTATATTTCTTTTTTTCTCCAATAATTTCCATTTTTGGTTTAACGATTATTCTCCTGTCCTCAGTTGTTATAGACATAGACCATTACATTTATTATATTTTTAAGAAAAATGATTTGAATCCTTTTACAGCTTATAAATGGTATATAAAAAATATAAGAAAGCTTTATTCTATGAGCAAGGAGCAGAAAAAGAAGATTTATCTTGGATTTTACTTTCTCCACGGAGTAGAAAGTTTAATCATTCTTCTTTTTCTTGGGTTTTATTTATATCCAATTTTTAATTTTATTTTTATTGGGTTCCTCTTTCATTTATTTGTTGATTTCATCACAGAAATAATGTTTGAACAGAGATTCAGCAAACTTTCTGTTATTTATAATCTTTTTATTTTTAAAAAATTGACTAACTTAGACGCTATTTGATTTTAGTGTAGGATAAACTGCCTTTTCTTTCGAATTTTTGAATAGTGCCGCATATAAAAAACCAAACCCATAGGAAAAATGTGTTAGTATTGTAATTATGCTAACCCAAAAAGTTGTTTTTATATTTTCATGAATACTAGTAAATAAGATAATCAATGCATAAATAAAAACTAAATATAAAAAAAATATTCTAACTGTTAGAGAGAAAATAGACAAAATAATCCCTGCGACAAATCCTAAGCTAAAAAGACTCAACAGAGAGAAATATAATTTATCAAGAGAAAATTCTTCCTTAATTAACCAACTCATATCCCTGCCATAAATAAACATTTGTTTAATATGTTTCTTCATTGTATCTCTTCTATGATGATATACCACGACATTCCCAGCATAAAATATTTTATACCCCCTTTTTTTAATTTCAAAACAGAATTTAGAATCCTCTGCAGTCAGAAATCCAGAATCATACTCTGGAGAAATTTTTTTCCGAGAGATATAATTACACGAAGGCATCATTTTAACGAACTGATTTTCGGTTATCCTGTATCTTAAATAAGCAAATCCGCTTGCCCAAAAATTAGAAAGAACATAACCAGAAACTCTTTCAGCAAAATTTCCTTCTGGAGGGGTTAAATTTGGACCACCAACAATTCCTATTTTTTCATCGTCAAAATATCTAATTGCATTTTTCAGCCAATCCTTTCTTGGATATGCATCAGAGTCAATAAATGCCAAAAATTCTCCATTTGCTTTCTTCATCGCCATATTTCTTTTTATAGATGGTTTAACCTCTCCGACTTCAATTATTTTAACTCTCTTGTCTTTGAAACTTTTGTTTTTAACTGCCACAGACAATATAATTTCGAAGTTGTCATAATCCAAGTTTAAACACTCTTGAATGCATTTTTCAGTCAAAGAATCCACGCTTCTCGAAGGAATAATTATAGATACTTTTGGATTTTTCACAGATTTTACAAGAAAAAACCTTTTATAAAATTATATACAAAAAGGGATATAAAACCTTTTAAACTAAGAAAACAAGATTTCCTTAATGAGAAGATCAGAATATGGTAAAAATCTAACTTTCTTTTTAGAACCAGAACCTCCATTTCTCGGATGTAATCAGGTTTTAATGGGAGAAAGAGAATCTACTTTTGTATTACCCCCCAGCCTTGAAAGAGAAATAGAAGAAAAATGGAACAAAAAAAGTGGAGGTAAACGTCCCCTTCGTGAAGGTGCATGGAGATATGAGGGATACACTTTTGATTCCGATAAAAATTTACATCTATGGGTAAGTCCAACAAAATATGTTTGGCACAATATTCTAAGAGAGACAAAGGGAATGCCAGATTCTTTCTACCCATCACCAATAACAGTTAATTCAATCCAAGAAACAACTGACGGTTTTATACCGATTGCAGTAAGAGGAGGAATCTCTGATCAAAGAGGACTTTGCTTTTTTGGCTCAGGATTCTTTGACAATGAAAAGAATTTACCTCCTAAAAACCCATTTAGTGTTGCATATTCTGAATGCCATGAAGAGGGAGCGTATGATTTGCTTTGTCCAGAAAGTGCATTTGATATTCAAGACGCAAGATTTCTTGGATTGTCCAGAGGAAGCAACACAGATTTAACTACTTATATTTATATTCCCTTGAGAGTTCCCCATACAAAACTGAGATTAAACCCAGAAAATAAAGAACATTCTGATTTATGGTTTTTGCCAACAGATACAGATTCTCTTTCCAAATTCTTAAAAGAAGGGGGAGTAAAGGGAGGATTAGCAGCAGACCATTGTATAGGTGGAATTGAACAATACCTCCTCAATAAAAAGAAATTGTTAAGATAACTTTCTATAAATCTCTATAAGTTATTGGGTCTGCTAACTTCAATGCATTTTTATCATTTATGTCTATCCATTTTTCTTTTATAACATGGGCATAGACAGGGGAAATTTTGTAAAGATGTTCTAATAAAGTTCCCAAATGGCCATGTATACGCATCTGCGCAAAATCATTTATCAGGTTTAATGTTTCTTTTTTATAAAAATAAGCACTAGTGGAGCATATAGTAGATTTTGGATTTTCTGGTTTTTCTTTGAAATCTACGAGTATGTTGTCTTTAATTTGAGCAACCCCCAAACTCTTTGCTCTTTCTATGTCTTGAACATGATGAAATATAGCCAATTCTTTTTCTTCTTTTTTAAAAATATTATAAATCTCATTTAGGGAACATTCAAAGAAATTGTCTCCACCAATTACTAAGATATCCTCATTTACATCTCCATTATTAATTGCAATTGAAAGGTTTCCCAATCCGCTTGAAAGTTCTTGGCTTGAATTTATACCATTATTTATAATTTTTATATTCTCTTTTCTTCTTTTTTTCCATTCTAAAAATTGTTTATAAAAAAGATTGTTTGTGACTATAATTATTTCACTAATATTTTTTATTTCATTAATTTTATCAATTGTATAATCGATTAAAGCTCTTCCTTTAATTTCCAGTAGAGATTTAGGTTTTTCTTCAGTTAAAGGGTATAATCTTTCACCAAAGCCTCCTGCAGGAATTATAGCCTTGATTTTTTTATCTATGTATCTTTCAGATGGAATTAAATCTAAATCTAAACATCCAAAACTCTTAGATTCTAATATTTTTTTAACCTCTTCCCTATCTTCTTTAGACTTGCAGATAATTTGCGCACTACCATCACCACCACTCCCAACTCCTTTTCCTCCATAAATAAATTTTTGAATCTCTGGCATCTCTAAAACAGAATGCAATACAAGGGCTTCAAGTTCCTCTGGACAAAATTCTTTTAGATAGGAATCAAAAAAATTCTGAGCCAAAGTCATCATTACCCCTGTTTTTATGGCATCTCCCCCCTCAATAAATTTTTTAGCACTCAGAACAATTTGTTTATTAATTGGCCCTAAATACTCATGCTTTTGTTTTTCTCTTTCATCTCTTGGCCAAGGAAAACCTTCATTTAAATTTGCAAGAATTTTGACTGTATTTTTCCCCTTTTTTAAATCCACAATTAAAAGATAGAGCTCTTTTTGGATATTTAATTCTTCTACATTAACTCTATTCCCATCAAAAATCATCAATACTGGTTTTTTATAGGCACAGGCTTGGTCCATTCTTCCACATCTAGAAGGAGTTGTTATTTCCCCCAAATAAGCCAATTCCATAATTCTTCTTTTAGTGCATCCAAGTCCGTATATTTTATTAAACGCTTCTACTACAAGAACACATATTGATGCTGAACTTGAGAGTCCGCTTTTAATAGGAAGATCAGTTTTGTAATTATCTATTTCAATTCCGTGTTTTGTGCATTGCTCGTAACTCTCTATGATTTCATAAATAACTCCGGCAATATAACTAAAAAAGCCTCCATCTTCTGCGATTTTTAATAACTCTTCTTTTTTTAATGGGATTTCTATATTTTTTTCATTTAAGGCAGTCTTTAATCTAAAAAGAGATTCATCAATTTTTTTTACTCTTGCATATGTCCCTTGGTTTGTAGGAACAACAATAGTATATCCTTTTCCAATTTTGGAATTTTGTACCCTATGTCCTCCTGCCCAATCAGAATGCTCCCCAAACAAACATAATCTGCCAGGAACAAATAATTCTACATTTCTTTCTTCCACTTACAAGTCTACAATTTCTTTTTTATAAAGATTTCTTTGTTATGAAATATGCTTCAAAAATATGAAATATTCTTTATTATTGCATATATATTTATAAATTCTTAATCGCAGTTTCAGGTATGATTGACGAATATATCTTTCAATCTAAGGTGGATGGAGAAGAAAATATTATTGCAACGTATTCAATTAGGAGCAAAGATCTAACAAAGGCTACAAAAGATATTGCAATAGGACAGTCAATCGGAAATCCAGAAATTAGAACCCAGAGAGATTCTCCGGAAATATTCAAGAATAATTTAGCAAAAATTATCAATGTAAATGAAATTGCTCCTTCAAACGGAATTGTTCAGATTGCTTATCCTTTAATTAATTTTGATATTTATGAAGATGGGATAACTCAATTACTATGCACGCTTATGGGGGGGCAAATGGATATAGATGAAATTAAATCCTGCAGACTTATTGATATCGGCTTTCCTAAGAAATTTTTAGAAGAGTACAAAGGTCCAAAATTTGGGATAAAAGATATCAAAAGAAGAGCAGGAGCAGTTGATAGGCCGCTGCTTGGGGGGATAGTTAAACCCAAAACAGGGATTACAGTCTCTCAATTAGAAGAGATGATTAAAGAAATGTTAGCAGGAGGAGTTGATTTTATTAAAGAAGATGAAATCTTGGGAAATCCTTATTTTTGTAGGTTTAAAGAGAGAGTAAAAAGAGTTTCAGATATAGTTAATGAATTTTCAGCAAAGCAGAAAAGAGAAATATTTTATGCTCCATGTATAAATTCTGATTATCCTTATTTGTTAGAAAGAGCAAAATTCGCTTCAGAAAATGGAGCAAAAGCACTGCATTTAAATTTTTGGGCAGGACTTTCAGCATATAGGACTCTTAGAGACTTGGATTTGAAAAGTGCGATTTTCTTTCAGAAGAGCGGAGACAAAGTTATAACAAATAAAAAACATGACTTCAGCATCGACTGGAATGTTCTTTGCAAATTAGCAAGAATGATGGGTTCTGATTTTATACATGCAGGGATGTGGGGGGGGTATCTTTCTGATACAAAAGAGGATCTGTCAAGAGTGATGGAATCTTTAAGAGAAGGAAATACTTACAACCCGACTGTTCCTTCTTTATCATGCGGAAGTCATCCTGGATTGGTTAATACAACAATAGGCAATTTTGGGACTGATTTAATGATGAATGTAGGAGGAGCAATGCAGGGACATCCTCTTGGAACAGAAGCAGGAGCAAGAGCAATGCGACAGGCATTTGAATGTTATCAGCAAGGCGCAGATATTCAGAAATTTATGAAAAATAAAATAGAATTAAATTTGGCAATTGAGAAGTGGGGGTATGTGAAATGAAAAAAATAAATATTGTTATTCCCATGGCAGGGAGAGGACAGAGATTTATTGAAGCAGGATATATGACTCCAAAACCCCTGTTAAAGATAGGAGATGATTTGGTTATTAAGCATATAATTGACATTATGAAAGTTCCTCAGGCACAATTTATTTTTATTGTAAGGCAAGATCATTGTGATGAATTTCAGCTAGACAAAAAACTTTTAGAGATAGAGCCAAACGCAAAAATAGTAAAGATAAATGAAATAACTCAGGGAGCTGTTTGCACTGTTCTGCTGGCTAAGGACTATTTTAACGATGATAATTCGATGATTGTAAAGGATTGTGACCAGATAATCAACTGGAATCCAGAGCATTTCTTTGAGTTTGTAGAAAGAAACAAGGCAGATGGTGCAATCGTGAATATTCATACTGACAGACCAAATTATAGCTTTTCAAGGGTAAATTCAAAAGGGCAGATAATTGAAACAGCAGAAAAATCAGTGATAAGCAACCATGGTTCAGTTGGAATTTATTATTTTGCGAAAGGCTCTGACTTTGTGAAGTATGCAGAAAGGATGATTGCAAAGAATATAAGAGTAAACAATGAATTTTATACTGCTCCTGTCTACAATCAGTTTATTCAGGATTTTAAGACTATCCTTCATTATCCTATAGCCGAAATGTTTCAGTTAGGGGCTCCCGAAGAATTTTTTGAGAATAAAAACAAGGTTTTGGATTTTTTTGAATCAAGAAATAATAAAAAATTTAAATGACACCGAATTCTTTTAAAATGAATTCAAAATTGAAGAGATTAAGCAGAACAGTTGAGAGAATTATAGAATATCCTCGAGTTTTAACGGGAAAATTTAAAGGAATAAATTCTAATCACTGTTATACTTGTCTTACTACCCAAGATTTAATTGGAGAAGTTAAAACAATAATTGATATCGGAGCTAATGAAGGTTTGTTTATAAAAGCGGCAAAATACATCTTCCCTAAGGCCAAAATATATGCATTTGAACCCCAAATAAAATTTTACAATATAATCAAGGAAATAAAAAATGTAACTGCCTTTAATTTTGGGTTATGGGACAAGGAAGGAGAAAGCATGTTTTATGTGAATAGAGAGAATACAGGCGCAAGTTCTTTTCTAAAACCTCTTACAAATTATACAAAATACATTGGGGCTAAAGACAAACTTTCTGAAGTAAGATTACAACAGAAAAGGTTTGATAAACTAAAAATCTCAATAGAAAGACCTTGTTTCGTCAAAATTGACGTGGAAGGAGCAGAAACCAATGTTCTCAGAGGATTTGGTAACAGATTAAAAGAAGTAGATGTTCTGCAAATTGAATGGTTCTTTAAAGACTTTCATAAAAAGCAGATGAAGTTAGGGAATCTCATTCCTTTATTAGAGAAATATGGCTTTATCGGATTCGTACAAAGAGAGTTAGGATATATTGAAGGATGTCCTTCTGCTTGTGATTTAATATTCTTTAAAAAAAAGAATTAGTTCTTCCTTAAGAAATTCATAAGTTCAATTGGTTTGTCTGTACAGATTCCGTTTACATTCATTGCAACAAACTCTCTCCACCTTTTTTGAATGTCTTTATTAAATACAGATTCAGGGATTAATTCTGGCGAGATAACATATATTGGCTTTTCTGTGCTATTAGCAAGTCTAACTAATCGAGAATTTATGCTTTTCTTTTTAATTTCATCGGTCCAGATAAAATCTGCCTTCTTAAAATGTTCTTCATTTTTATAAGGAGAATCTTCAGCAACATGCAATCCTACAATATATCCTGGATAATTTTCTCTGATTAAGTTTACTAATCCTTTAGTAATATCATCACAGGCAAAAAATCTTAATTTTTCTTTTAAATTTCCATCTAAAGAGTGCATAACATAAGGAATATCGTTTAATTGTTTGATATGAATAAAAATTTTACCAGAATTTTCTTTATTTTTTTTAATTAAATTTATTAATTCGTCAAACAAAACCAAAGAAGAAGAATCTCCAATATATTTCATGTTTCTTAATCTTTCAGCATTGTAATCTTGTACTCTTCCTGAAATGCCAAGAAGCCTTTCCAAGTATTCATCATGAATTAGAAAACATTTTCCGTCTTTGCTGACTCTTATATCTGTCTCAAAAGACATACATTCTCTTATAGCATTTTCAAAAGCAACTCTGCTGTTTTCTAAATGTTTTCCTTTATATCCTCTATGTAAGATTATTTCTGTTTCCATTTCAAAGGCCTGTTTATTTGTTCAAATACATCAACACCCTCTATCTTCCCAAGATTAACAATCATCTCGCATGGACAAGTAACGATCTTCTTTCCATCTTCAATCATTTCGTTGTAAGTCAAACTCGGCAGGTAAACCCCATTTACTGCTGTTCTTTTTTTAGCAATCATTTGTTGAGCATATTTCACAAAGTGAGAGCCCTTCTTGAAATAAGAAATACAAGCAGTGGAATCGTTAGAAATTGGAACAGGATCCTTTTCAGAGATTTTTCTCACAAAACCATCTTCTCCGATAATCATATATCCTTGATTCCAATAATAAGCCTTGAAAGTAGGAATGATTCCATCATATCTTTTTTCATCTGATTTCATAAATTCTTTATGCATAACTTGCTCAAACTCTGTTAAGTCAAGATACTGATCTCCCAAATCAATTAAAAGCTCTTCGTTGTTGTCAATTAAAGGCTTTGCAAGGAGAATGGATTGAGGAGAACCTTCTGTCATTTGTTCAGCAATAACAATCTTTATCCTCTCTCCAAATAGCCTTTTTAATTCATCTATTATGCTATATTGTTCCTGATGTTCTCTTAAAACAACGAAGATCGCATTTTCGTAAGGGAAAGGTCTTGATTCAGAAATCCATTTTATTATTTCCTTGCCTCTGATTTTTGTTAAAGGTTTTATCATTCCTCTATTCTCAAAATTCTTATCTTTGCCTGCAAGAGGGACTATAATATTCATTTTATTGTTTCATCTTCCTGATATAACCTGCTACTTTATCTTTCATGGTTCTTAACTTTTTTGCTTTATCATAATTTTTATATAAAAATACGGTTAAACTATTTCCTATATGAAATTTTTTAGAACAATCTTTACACATTACATAAAGAAGATAATAAAGTTTACTTTTAATTAAAAAATTCCTATACTCTATTATTTGATTACAATAAGGGCATTTTACTTCCAATTCATATCTTTTACCTTTTATCTTTTTGATTGATATCGGTTTTACTATTCTATTATACTTAGCAAGTGCTTTTAGTATGTCTTCTTTTAGTTGGTTGAATTCTTCATCTGTCATCTTATCTGTCATTTTCATTATGAATTCTCCCTCCAAATTTTTTATAAATTCTAACTTATCTTTTATTATTCCTCTTTCTAAACAAGACCTGTATATCTCACTGTTTGGAAATGGCATTATGAATGCTAGATACGGTTGCCCCTCGCAATTTTCCTTCCAATAATTGAGAGTTTCGTATGCTGTTTCTTTAGTCTCTGCAATATCACCAAAAATAAAATTACCCTGTATCGCAATTTTCGCGTTATAGGTTTTTTTAATAGCGTTGTCAATTTGTTCTGGAGTAATCATTTTCTTCATGCCTTTAAGAATTATCAGACTATAACTTTCAAACCCATAACTTATAATATCGCAGCCAGATTCTTTCAACATTCTTAAAATATCTTCATCAACATCGCTTACTTTTGAGGAATTAATCCATCTTAATTCCCAAGAGATTTCTTTCTTTAATTTAGAAATTCTTTTACAGAATTCAACCAATCTCTTTTTATCTATTGAGAAACATTCGTCTAATATATAAATCCTATTAATTCTGTATCTTTTTACTCTTTCTTCTAATTCTTTCATTATATTATCAATTGACCTTTGTCTGTATTTATTATCATAATGCCAGCAGAAAGTGCATTGGAAGGGGCATGAACGACTACCAACAATATAGTAAGTTCTAGGATTATCAAAGACACTATGCATATAAGAATAATTTGGGGCAGAATTATCTAAATATTCTTTAAACCCCAAAGCGTCAAAATCAGGAAAAGGGATAGAATCAATATTTAATGATACTCTTTTTTCAGTTAATATGGCTTTATCATCTTCCCAATACATTAACCCTCTAACTTCTTTCAATGGCTTATTTTTTTTTAAATATTCTAAAATTTCTACAATAGTTCCCTCTCCCTCTCCGATAACCCCAAAATCAGGACGAAGGTCCTTAAATATCAAATCTGGTTCACTGGTTATAAGAGGTCCTCCAAGGATTATCTTTGGATTTGATTTGTGTGCCCTAGCAGAATTAATTATCTTTCTCGTAATTTTATAACCTAAAGCATTATTCCCCGTACAAACAAAGTTATATTCTTTTTTATCTAAATAATTTTTTATTATTTCTTCTGAAGCTCCTTTTTCGTGATTTAGATTTAAACAATCTACAGAATACCCTGCCTTTTTTAAAACTGCCACAATATACCCTAAACCAATTGGAAAAAAGTAATTATACCTCTTTTTATTAGTTGATTCATATCTGGGTACAATCATCAGTATTTCGTAATTTTTCATATTATTGACTATAAAAAAATTTAATTTTCGATGTATTTTATTGAAAATCCTTTTTTATAAATTTTTATATCCATAAATTTATAAATAATTATCAACAGATATAAAAAATGACCCTAAAAAATAAAAAAGTTAAACCAGTAGATGTGGTTTTTTGTGGGCTGATAAGAGAATTAGATTCATTCAAAAAGACCATTGAAGATTTAACTTCGTTGCGTAAGAAATGGCTCGTAGCTAAAATCATCCTATCAACATGGAAAGGAGAAGTCCAAAAAACTCCAGAACTCTCTTCTTTTCTGAAAAGTAAAAAAGTTTTAGTAGTGGAAAGCGAAGAGCCAATAGATAGGGGAGATGGAAACGTATGGTGTCAGATGAAATCTCTAGAGGCTGGATTAAACAAGGTATCTAAAGACAAATTTGTATTAAAAACTCGCACAGATGTATACATAGAACCTAAATTTTTAGAAAAATTATTTTCTGAAAAAGAGAAAATTCTTGAAATATTATACTCCTTACCTAAAGGGAATATATTCAAATACAAAATATGGGCTCCTTGGTTTGAAATGACTAAACCTTTCTTTATGGGCGATGAATGTTTTTTTGGATATAGAGAGGATTTGGTTCTTTTAGTTAATTATGATTTTTCCTTTGACAAAGAAAATTATCTCGGTCCAGATACTACTCATATAAGAAGGTTTGTTTACCCCTTTTTAAAAAATTATCCTGTTTTTAATCAATATATAGAAAAATATGGCAATGAGAGATTTTTAAAAAATTTCTTAATGAAAAAGGCATACAATCTTTATGATTTTCTTACACATTTTATGATATTAAGAAATCTTTCTGAAGTAAACAGATTTAACATTTTAAAAAAAAGGCTAAAAGACGACAATTTTCTTAGATGTTTAGCTGCTTATTACATGATTCTTTATAGTCATTTTTATATAGACAGTTCTAGTTTTCCAAATCAAATTCTGTTTAAAGGAAAACCGAAACCTATTTTGGAATCTAATTCTTCTGATTTAGAGGATAATTTTGCTCGGAAAAGAGTTTTAGGAGGAGAATATGGCGGTCAAATTTATATTTATGACATGAATTTTTTAAAGAGTTTATTTAAGAGAAAAATGAATCCAACCCCTCTTTTTGAAAAATTAAGTAAGATTATAGATGAATTAAAATATTCGGGCTAAATTTAAAAAGATATCCCCTATAATTATCTAATGAATAAAAAATCAAAAGATGAAGATATAGACGATTCTTTAAAGATAATTGCAAAGACTTCTGTTTTTATCTTTGTTACAGTTCTGTTTTCTAAGGTTCTCTTTTACTTTTACAGGATAGTTATTGCTAGAAATTTTGGACCTGCAGTTTATGGTACTTTCTCCCTTGCTTCTATAGTTTTCTTATTTGCTGTATCTATCTCTTCTTTTGGATTTTTTGAAGGGCTTTTGAGATTTATTCCTTTTTACAGGGGTACAAAAAAAATCAATAATATTAGGTACATTTTTAGATTTTCTGTTTTAATATTAACTCTATCAAGCATTTTCTTTAGTTTAATTCTATTTTTTTCCTCAGAATTTATTTCTATTAATCTCTTCCATGAGCCAAATCTAATCATTTTTCTCAAAATATTAAGCATTGCAATGCCTTTTTACATGATTGGTTCTGTTTTTCTTTGTTTAATAAGGGGATTTGAAAAAATAAAAGTACATTCTTTTATATCAGAATTTTTCCAGACCTTAATTAAATTAGTTTCTCTTCTCTTGCTCATTTTCTTTGGGGTAAAAGCTAATTCAGTAGCCCTTTCTTACCTGATAGGCATCTTAACAGTTTTCTTTGTGGCTTATCTCTACTGCAGATATAAACTTCCAGAAATTTTTAAAAGTTATATTCTAAAAGAAAAAATAAAAAAACAGATAAAAAGTAAATTTTTCTTATATTCTATACCTCTCATTTTTTCAAACATCCTATTCGATCTTTTTGCATATACGGATTCTTCAGTTATAGGATTCTTTAAGGGTTCTTCTGATGTAGGTATTTATAATGCCGCCTTTCCAATCGCTTCTTTAATGGTTTTTGTACCCTCTTTATTCTTGCAGATTCTCTTTCCAATGGTTATTAGAGAATTTTCTGAAAAAAAGATTGAAGTCATGAGAGAATTGAGCAAGCAAATTCAAAAATGGATATTAATCATAAACCTTCCTTTCTTTTCCCTTATGTTTTTATTTTCTGGTGCATTTATCAATATTCTCTTTGGTGAACAGTATATGGCAGCAGAACAGGCTCTTAAGATTTTATCAGTGGGTTTTTTGTTCTGTTCTATGACACAAATCTCAGAAAATCTGATATTGGTTATTGGAAAATCTAAAATATCTTTAATAGATATAATAATCCTCTCTGTTTTTAATTTCGTATTAAATATCTTGCTTATTCCAAAATATGGAATTAATGGAGCAGCATTTTCTACAACAATAAGTTACATCCTCCTTAATATAATTCTTTTCTTTCAGGTTAAATATTACATTAATATAGTTCCTATAAGGAGGAAAATGATTCGGATATTAATTTCAGTAGCAATTCCTTCTATAATACTCCTTTATGTTAGACAATTTTTTTCTATTAATTTAATCTCAATAATTTTGCTCGGTTCTTTTTTTATTCTATTGTATATTTTATTAATTCTTGTAACAAAGAGTTTAGACAGAAATGATTTTGAAATATTAAGGATATTTAAAAGAAAGATAACTAGAACCTAAATTAAGAATGAAGATAGAAATTGCGTAATAGACATTTTCTTTCACCCTTTTTCTCTTTGAGACTTAGTTTTGAACTGGATTGTATAGAATTTTATTTTTAAGCCTGATTTCTATATATCTTCTTTTAAATGATTCTGGAATAATTTTCTTTACTATATTATTTCTAACAAAATCACGAACTCTAAAGAATCTTATAAACAAAATAACAAAAAAAGGATTTTTTAAATTCTTCTCAATCCTTTTTTCATCAAGAAGATAATCAAACCAAGAATCATTAATTAACCCTACTTTATTGTCTATAGCAAGCCCACCCATTAAAGTAGAAATTAAATTAAGGTACAGATTCTTTTTTCTCTTCAAAAGAAATCCCATCCTGTCAGGAGTATCTTCTTGGAATAAGTCTTTTTCAGTTATTAATTTGTCTTTTAAGGCACGATTAGTTATATTGGTTCCTGGAAAATAAAGAAGAGCACTAACTGAAAGACGATAAGGCTTTGGTATTTTTCTCAAAAGATTAATTAAAGCGATTATATCTTCCGGCTTTTCATAAGGATTACAGGTTATAATATCATAAGTAGTTGCTAAATTTTTACTTACACTTTTTAATATTTTAGAACTCCTAAGTACATCTTCATCTGTTATATACCTGTGATAAACTTGTCTATTAACCCTCTCTGAACTTTGAATCCCTATTGTAACCATCTGGCATCCAGCATCAACTAATAACTTGGCTTTTTCTTCTGTGAGAGTTCTTGCGTCAATTAAACAATAGAATTTTAAACCAACTCTCTTTTTGTATTTCTCACCAAATTCTTTTATTTCTTTGATTGGTCTGAGAGAAAATGAATCATCGGAAATCTCTAAATTTTTAACATTTGGAAATTTGTTCTTTATATAAGCCAATACATCAATAACATAATCAATACTGTGTTTTCTTACTATGCATTCTCTTTTCCCCTCATATATCCTATTGAATACATTATTGCTGCAATAGTCACATCCATAAGGGCAACCTCTACCAGCCATAAATATTATCAGCCCGCCGAAATCTTTTTCTTCAAATCCCTTTAATTTCCCATTTTTTAGAACAAATTGCTTTTCAATCTCAAAATCTGGGAAAGGAATCTTATCCAAATCATTAATCATATTTCTAATTGGATTTCTTATTATTTTATTATCCTTTTTAATCCATAAATTTTTAATATTATCAATTGGCTTGTTTTTTTCAATTGCCTTTGCCAAATCTAAAATTGCTTCTTCTCCTTCACCAACACATACAATATCACAATATTTAATACAGTCTTCTGGATAAAGAGTGGCATGAACTCCTCCCCAAACCATATTTGGAACTTTCCCCTTCAAAAAATCGATTATCTGAATTGTTCTTTTGGATGTTGCAGTAAATGAACTAATCCCAACTAAATCACAGCCTTCACAGATTAATTCTAATTGTTTTAATTCTTTTTTATTATATGAGTTTTTGGTTAGTTTATTTGTTGCCATAAATACCATAGTTACATCATACCCTGCTTTTTTTAAGACTGAAGAGAGGATTGCTAGCCCTAGGTTTGAAGGACCTGTTAATGTAGAAATTAAAACTATTTTCATTTTTTTTATGATGCCATAATCATTTATAAACTTAACTCCAAACTCCTCTCAAAGAATTGACAATCTTTTGGATAATAATCTTTTTAAACCTTAAGCCTCATTTTTTCTTTATGAACCAGAGAGAAAAAATTTTAATTATAAAAACTGGTTATTCTAAATTTTTAGATGAAGAGGGTGATTCAAGAAAAAATTAATTAGAACTTAAAGTGAAAATGAAAGATAAAAAACAAATTGTATTTTATTGTGCGTCTCATCCTTTTGAGATGATATATAAGATAGCAAAAATATTCAAGGAAAAAAACTACGAGACTGTTTTAATAACAGTGTCTGAGAAAGACAGATTTGATTTCAATTTCTATTCAAAAGCATTTGATAAAATAATATGTTCAAATTTTCAGTTTTTTAAACCAAATCTAAAATCTCTTTTTTATTTTATAAAAAAAATTCCAAGTCTTATCAAATTTATAATTTCCATGAAAATTTTAAAACCCTATGTAGTAATAGGTGTTTCTGGAAACAATTGGCAATTAAAATTAGTGCATAAATATATTTTTAAGAAATATCCTTTTATTTATTTTCCTTATGATATTATCTCTCATTTATACAATTCCAAAGAAAAGGCATTAAAAACAACCAAAAAATTTGAAATAGAAGCAGAAAGATATTGTTTTGAAAATGCCAATGGAATAACGCATAAGGGCGCTCCAGACGAGCTTAAATACCTTGATAATAGAATTCATAAAAATTTGAAAATCGTTCCTTTTCAATTAAATTTTCTTCCATATTGTTCCAAGGAATTTACAGTTCCTATCAACAAAGATAAACTTTCAAAAAAGGACAATTTTTTTCATATGGTGTATATTGGAGGTTTTCCATCAGATTCTAGACTTACAAACCTGTTTAAAATAATCCTAAATCAAGGAATTCATATACATGCTTATGTGACTTTTAAGCATCTTTCTGAGAAAAATGAAGGAGAGTATATCTCGCGTGTATTTGATGAGATAATGAATAATAAATTTTTTCATATACATAAGCCTCTTGGACCTAAAGAAATAGTCCCAGAGATTTCAAAGTATGATTTTGGATTTTGGGCATCAAATTTAGTTGACGGAACAACCATAGAACCTCTTTTTGCAACAGGAAATAAACTAGCCAGTTATTTAGAAGCAGGGATTCCTTTTATTTATAACAAACAACTTGTCTTTGTGGATAAATTAATGAAACATTATAATCTTTCAATGTCTTTTAACGATAAGAATCTAAAAAATTTGAAAAAGAGACTGCAAAAAATAAGCTGGGAAAAAATTCAAAAAAATATAGTTATTGCCAGGAATGAATTAAGCATGGAAAAGAATTTTGTGAGATTGGAGAATTTTATTAATAAAGTAGTAGACTTTAATAAAGAAAACTCTTAAGAAAATCTAACTAAAGTATAATAAGATTTATAAATCATTATCCTTCTTTATAATCTTAAATAAAAAGAAAGTAAAATGGAAAAGGTTTTAATAATAAAAGCAGGATATTCTGAATTTCTCGAGAGAAATCATTCTAGAAAAGTTAGTTTTGGAGATGTACTAAGGACAACACCCCTTTTACATTTATATAAAGAAGATAATGTAACATGGGTAACTGATGAATCCGCTTATCCTTTGTTGGAAAATAATCCTTTTATAAAAAGATTATTGCCTTACGATGTAAATACAATTTTGCAACTAGAATCAGAAGAGTTCGATAGTGTAATAAACTTAGAAAAAGTTCCTGGGATTTGCGCATTAGCTGACAAGATAAAAGCATGGAAAAAATTTGGATTTCGGTTTAATACCTTCACTGGAGAAGCAGAAGCACATGATAGAGCTTTTGAAGTTTTGGCTGTAAGCTCTGATTCTATTTTGAAACAAAAAAATGAAAAGACAGCCCAAGAACTTCTGTTTGAGATGGTTGGAAAGAAATGGAATGGGGAAAAATATGTTTTAGGATATAAACCTAGAACAATGGAACAGTATGATGTTTGTTTAAATACTCTTGCGGGCCAGAAATGGCCGAATAAAGCTTGGTCTGCTGAGAGGTGGAACAGAATTGAAGAAAAGCTAATTGAAGAAGGATTAAAAGTGAGCAGACAGGATAAACAACCAAATGAAATATTAACAAATCTGCATGATTATATGGATTGGATAAACTCAGGGAAATTAGTTATCAGTAATGATAGTTTAGGTATGCATTTGGCAATAGCATTAAATAAAAAAATTCTTGCTTTATTTGGGCCAACTCCTCATAAAGAAGTATATTTTTATGGACAAGGGAAAGCAATTCTACCCGACCCAGTTCCAGAATGCATGCCTTGTTTTAAACCAGAATGCAAAAAAGAAAAACCATGCATTTTAGATATTAATACAGAAAAAATTTTGGAGGAAATTAAAAAAATTCAAAATTTTTATTAAAAATGTCCAAAAAGATTTTATTAACTACAATGCCTGCAGAGGGAGAGTTTGTAGATTGGACAACCCCCAAATTTTTTATGCCAAAAGGCAATAAAAATGTTCCTTTAGGAATTCTTTCTTTGGCTACAAATTTATCAGATGACTATGAGATAGTTATTTTAGATCCTTCGAGTGAAGGATGGACAATTGACCAAACTATAGAAAAAATAGAGTCTGAAAAACCAGACATACTCGGACTTTCTGTTGTTACTAGAAGAGTTTATGCAATGACTGAAATTTTAAGAAGAACTTCTGCCCCATATAAGGTGGTTGGAGGACCGCATACGTTGTATTATTCTGAAAAGGTACTCCAAAAAGGAGCTGATGCTGTTTTTATCGGACCTTTAGCAGAGCTGGAGTTTGCTAAAGCTGTAAAAGAACTGCCTAAAGGTGTAATCCAATGCAATACACAAATAAATGATATAAAATTCCCAGATAGAACTTTAATAAATATCGAAGACTATTTTCCTAAAATTTCTGTTTTATTCAAAGCTCCGAATAGACTGCCTATGTTCTCCAGTATCGGGTGTCCGAATAACTGTAATTTCTGCAATGTTCAAACAAAAAAAGTCCAGTTCAAAAATCCGAAAACAATAGTTGAGGAGATGAAACATCTTTATTCTGTTGGTTGCAGAAGTGTTCATATCTTAGACGACAATTTTAATATCAATAAGAATCACGTTCAAGAAATATTAGATGAGATGGACCGGCAAAATTTTTCTGTTGAATTAAGCGGCAGGGGGCAGGTAAGAATGGACTTTGATTTAGCTCCAAAACTTGCAGCGCATAATTTTAAAAGAATACATGTCGGGATAGAATCGCTTAATGAAAAAACATTGGAATTTTTTAGAAAGAATAATTCTTTAGCAGAAATAAAAAGTTTTTGTGAAGTAATGAATAAAAATAATATTGATATCTTAGGCTACTTTATATTAGGAGCACCAACAGATGATGAAAAGTATCTTGCAGAACTTCCTGAAATGATTAGGAAGCTTGGAATAAAATATCCTTATTTTAATATTCTTTTTCCAGAGCCAAATACAGATTATTATCAAAGTTTATTGAAGGAAGGCTTCTACAAAAAAGATTATTGGGCGGAATATATGAAAAATCCTACACCTTATTTTGAAATTCCATATCCCTATGGGGAAAGAAGAAGAAAGGAAATAATTGAATATGTTAATAATATCATAGAAGAATTTAAGAGCAACTAAATTAAAAGTATAAAGAATGAAAATAGAGACAGACAGCCACAAACTCGCTTTTCACCCCCAAAGAGTTTTTGAATGGAATGAGGCGGGAGATTGTTATCCTATTTATGTTGAAATAGGGACTACTAATAAGTGTAATCACAGATGCATCTTTTGCGCACTTGATTGGTTAGAACATGGCGGTGCTGATATAAACAGAGAAATTATGCTTTCAGCATTAAAAGATATGGCGGATCATGGGGTTAAATCAATTATGTTTGCTGGTGAGGGTGAATCTCTTTTGCATAAGGACATATGTGAATTTATAGAAAAAGCAAAAGAATATGGCTTGGATATTTCGATAACTACAAATGGAGTCTTATTTGATAAAGAAAAGGCTGAAAGATGTCTCCATCATTTATCTTGGATTAGATTTAGCCTTGATGCAGGAATAGGAGAAAGTTATTCCAAAATTCACGGAACAAGAAAAGAAGATTTTGACAAAGTAATAAGCAATATAAAAGAAGCAGTAAAAATACGAAATGAAAAAGGATTGAAAACAACCATAGGGGTTCAGTTTCTATTGATTTCGGAAAATATTAATGAAGCAGTAAGAGCAGTTAAATTGGTAAAAGAGACAGGAGCAGATAACATACAGATTAAGCCTTATTCTCATCATCCCTCAAGTAAGAATAATTATTCAGTGGATTACTCAAAGCTAGAATGGATTGAGGAAGAGTTAAAAAAATTAGAAGATGAAAAATTTCAGGTGCAGTTCAGGAAACAGACAATGAAAAGGATAGAAGAAGGAAGAGATTACAGGGAATGTTATGGGCTGCCCTTTTTTGCATTAATAGATGCAAGAGGAAATGTTATTCCCTGCAACTTGTTTTATAACACTCCTGAATTTACCTATGGAAATCTAAATGAAAAAAGTTTTTCTGAAATTTGGGAAAGTGAACAGAGAAAAAAGATTATTGAAAAAATAAAACAAAGAGGAATTGATGTATGCAGAAAAGGATGTAGATTAGATCCTGTAAACAATTATCTTTTTAGATTAAAGAATCCGCACCCCCATGACAATTTTATTTAAAATGGAAATAAAAATAACAAAACAGGAGTTAATTGATTTTGAAAGCGAAATAATTAAATTATGGGAAGATGCCAAAATTCCATATCCAGTCCACTTTTCTGGGGGGAATGAAGATGAATTAATGGAAATCTTCAAGGAAATTCAGCCGGGAGATTATATCTTATCCACTCATAGGAATCATTATCACTATCTTCTTGCTGGTGGTTCAAAAGAAAAATTAAAAGAAATGATTCTAAGAGGAGACAGTATGCATGTATTTGACAAAAAATTGAATTTTTTTACTTCATCTATTGTTGCCGGCTGCCCCGCAATTGCTGCTGGCATTGCATTAGGTCTAAAGAAGAAGGACAGTAACAATAGGGTATGGTGTTTTATAGGAGATGGGGCAGAAGATGAAGGGCATTTTTATGAAGCAGTAAGATATGTTGACGGCTGGAACTTGCCCTGTATTTTTATAATAGAAGACAATAATCGTTCTGTTGATACTCCAAAAAAAGAGAGATATGGAAAATCAGAAATGTCTTGGCCAAAATGTGTTAGAAGATATAAATACAATGCAACCTACCCTCATGTTGGAACCGATAAGTGGGTTGATTTTGGTGGGAAAAAAGCAGGAGGCTTATCTTTCTGATGAAATATCAAGATGCAATAAAAAGAGAAATGGAAATATTAGCAGAAGATGATAAAGTTATTTTTTTGGGTTATAATCTAATTCATGGCTCAAAATCTTATGGGACATTGAAAGATATTGATGTATCAAAATGTGTAGAAACTCCTGTTGCAGAAAACTTAATGGCTGGTTTAGCAATCGGACTTGCTTTAGAAGGATTTAAACCGGTTTTATTTTATGAGAGGCATGATTTCATGCTTATAGCCTTAGATGCATTAGTAAACCATTTAGATAAAATGGAAGTAATGTCTAAAGGGCAATTTAAGGCTCCAATAATCATAAGAGCAATAGTTGGAGCAACAAAACCACTTTATCCTGGTTTACAGCATATGCAAGATTTTACAGAAATCTTCAAAAGAATAGTGCATTTTCCAGTTTATGAAGCAAATAATGTTGAAGAAATAAAAAGGGCATATGAAGAAGCTAGAAAATTTGAGAAACCAGTAATGGTAATAGAAAGGAAGGATTTGTATTCCGAAGAGTTTGAAGATAACCAAGAAAAACTTATTTTAGATGGGACAAAACTAGCATGGCATAAAGAAAGAATTGAAGCCTGGTTGAGAGGAGAGAGAATTGCTCCTATAACAATAGATTGCGCTCTAACAAGAAGATGTAATTATAAATGCGTCTACTGTTACGGGCAATTGCAGGAGAATGATGAGAAAAGAATGACTTTAGACGTTATAAGGAGATTTCTAAAAGATGCAGCAGAGATAGGAGTTAAAGCAATAAGTTTTGTGAGCGATGGTGAAAGTACATGTTCAGCTTATCTATATGATGCGATTATATATGGTAAAAGTTTAGGGTTAGATATGGCTCTTGGAACAAACGGTAGGCTATTAAGAAAAGACAGACTCAAGGATATTCTTCCATGTCTTACTTATTTGAGATTTAACTTTTCTGCAGGAGAACCAAGGAGATACGCAGAGATAATGGGCTGTAAAGAAGAAGATTTCTATGAAGTTATTGATATAATAAAAGAAGCTGTGCAAATAAAAAAACAAAATAATTTTAATGTGACAATAGGAATGCAGATGGTATTAATGCCTGAATTTAAGGATCAAATCTTGCCATTAGCAAAGTTAGGGAAAGAACTTGGTGTGGACTATCTCGTGATAAAACACTGCAGTGATGATGAAGAAGGAAATTTGGGTGTGAAATATGATAAATATTTTGAGAAAGATTTAATAGAAATGATAAAAGAAGCAGAATCCTATTCCACAGATACATACTCTGTAAAAGCAAAATGGTCAAAGATTTTAAGCGGGGGAAAAAGAGATTATTCTCAATGCTATGGGCCACCATTTATAATTCAGCTTTCTGGCTCTGGTTTAGTTGCCCCCTGTGGTATGTTATTTAATGACAAATATAAAAAATATCACATTGGCAATATATGCGAAAAATCATTTAAAGAAATTTGGCAGAGTGATAAATACTGGGAAGTTATGAATCTTATTGCCTCTGAAAAGTTCGATGCAAAAACCATGTGTGGAACTTTATGCCTGCAACATAAAGTTAACGAATTTCTTGACAAACTGAAAAAAGGAGAAATAGAATATAAACAACCAGAAGGCAAGTTTCCAATGCATATTAATTTTATTTAGATTGTTTAATTTTTTATTCCACTTCTTCTTTTATATATTTTATTATATCTGTAGTTGAAAGCTTTTCATCTTTAGTATAGCATATCTTTCCACCAATATTATTAATTATCCCTTTTTGTTGTTCAATATCTGGATTTTTCTCACTTGAGTAATCTATTCCCTTTATGTAAATATCTGGCTTTACTAAATTGAGAGTATCAAGTGTGCCATCATCTAAAATAACAAAATCAACAGGTCTTAGTTTACTTATCATAAATGCACGAATATTATGAGAATAAACTGGTCTGTTCTTCCCTTTCTTTTTGGAATTAAAATGATCTCTGGCAACAGCCACGACAAGTATATCGCACATCTTCTTTGCAGAGGTTAAATGTGTAATATGTCCTGGATGAAGCAAATCAAAACTCCCCGAGCACAAACCAATCTTTTTTCCATTTCTTCTCAATTCTTCTAATTTTTTTATAAGTTCTTCTTCTGATAATATATTATCAGATTTATAATTCTCTGGGTTGATGTTTATCATATCCTGTAAAGCATGTTAATATTTAAAAATTTAATCAAATTTTACTCTAATGAAATATTTTTTTCATGAAGATAGCTTAAACTATTTTCAAATTCTTTTCTTGCAATACTCTTCGAAATTGGAGAATAAAAAAAACTTTCACTACTTAACCATTCATTGAGTTGATTATAAATCGACTTTCCAAAATTACGCTCTTTTCTTACTGCTAATTCACAACAAGGAGCAGTGAATATCCAAAGTTTGTCAGCATCTCTCACAACACCATCTTCTGTATTAAGAAATCCCTGCCTTGTATCATGTTGAGAAATTATCTCTAGTATTGAAGGAATTAGTTCTTTTTTATACAACACCCCCAAAACTTCTCTTGCGGTTTTAACTCCCTCTTCTTGATGTTTTCTCCTCAGTTGTGGCTCAAATTCTTTCCAGTTAGGCAAATAAAATTTTGCGATTTCTTCAGAAGAAAGCTGGCTCCATCCAGTGTCATGTAAAATCGCAGCAGGGATAACTATTCTCCTATCTGCAGGTATAGACTCTAAAATTTTTAATGCAAAATAAGTTACAGTTTCCGCATGCCCAATATCCTCTCTCTTATCTTGAAAAGGAAGTGCAGCGCCCCAGATATCTCTTTCAGATTTTTTTAATGAATCAAGTATATTTTTTCCTTGTCCACCAAAATTCCAGGAATTATAATCTATTGGTGTATAATCTAATGTAGGCATTTTATTTCACATGTATTTTTCCCAGCTATATTCTCCTCTTTTCGGAACAAATTTATCTAATCTTTGTAAAAATTCTTCCCCTTTTGTATCAGAAAAATGAGTTGGAACTCCTGCTCCAATTTGGATTCTTTTATTATTTACTTGTTCTCTGTTCCTTGGGCTAACAAAAAGTTGTCCTCTATTATAAGTAAGAGTAAATACTTGATTGTCTCTTTCCATTTTTTCAAGGAGGGAAATAGCAACAGAAGTTACATCTCTTCTATTTTCTCTTTGAATAAGTAATGTATCAAAGGGAGTATTTTCTAATAAATAAATTGTTGGACCAAATTCTGTTTTTCTTTTTGCTTTAGTAACATAGCTAACTAATGAAGATATAGGCAAGTCTTGAGGGAAAATGTGGAAGTGGTCGTGACCCGGAATACTCATTCCATCAAGTACATGATTTCTAACACCAAATAAATGATATTTATCACAAGACTCAATCACAGCATCCAGATAATCTCTTGTAAGAATATTTCCTCGAGTTTTCCCCTCTTCAGGGGCATATAATGTTGCTCTCTCTTCTGGAATTTGTTGGGGTGTTACTCTTTTTGTTTCATCATCATGCTCTTTTGGAACAAAAAGAGAGTGACCGAATTGAGAGGGATATTTGTTTGGTAATATGAGATGAATTCCCAAATCATAAACAATATTATCACTTCTACTTATTGCCTGCCCAATATTATCACAAAGAAAACAAGCAATATTTCCATCATTTGGCCATCTTGGTTTTTCACCCCTTGTTTTTCTTGCCTCAGCTTCTGCCTTTTGTTTATTCATTAATGCTCCTCTCTGTGCATTATTTTCAGAAATAAAATACTGCATTGGATATAGTTTACCATCAAGATTAACATTAGTCTGTTCATAATATGTTGAATACACAAAATCTCTTGGGGTTCCATAAGCTTCAATAGCTCTTGCCCACCTTAATAAAAAATCTCCGTATTTATCTAAGGAAAGAAATTGACTTGCTTTATCTAAGAAGGTTCTGTCTTCATCTGATAGATTTTCTAAATCTTTTGACATAAATCACTTCTATTATGTCTGTTTTTAAATATTCATATTATTAGTGTATAAGCTATAATCTGGAAAAAGAACCATTTTTTATTATATTAAAAGATGGAAAAGCTTTTTAACTTATATAGTTGTTTTCTTAAAATGAAACCAATAATTATTCCTGAAACCTATAAATACATAGCAATTTTCCCCACTTTTAGGTGCACTCTAAATTGCAGTTATTGTATCAATGCTAATGATAAAAACTTTTCCCGTCTTTCTAAAGAAATCTCTGGGGAAGAATGGATAAGAGGTTTAAATAGGATAATCTCTCTGAATGTTCCATTAACTTTTAGCGGAGGGGAGCCTACAATACACCCAGATTTTCTTTATATTATAAAAAATATTAAACCCGAACTTGGAATTAATATTTTAACAAATCTTTATTGGACGCAGGGGTTATTGGATAAGTTTATTTCTGAAATTGATTCTAAAAGGATAAGTGGTAATCCTAAATACCCCTCTATACGGGTTTCTTATCACCCCGAACAAATGGGAGATGGAAAAGAACTTATGAAAAATATTTTAAGATTAAAAAATGCAGGTTTTAATGCAGGAATAGAGGTTGTGAATTACCCAAGTGACGAGCAGGGAAGAGCAATAGAACAGATGGGTATAGAATGCAGAAATAATGGATTAAGCTTCAGAGTAAAATCTTTTATAGGGAAATATGAGGGAAAAGACGATTTTGGAAGTTCCTTTGTTATGAAAAGAGGAAATTATACAAAATATCCAGATTCTTTATTTCAAGACAAAACAAAATTCTGTGTGTGTAAAACATCAGAACTTATCATTGGCCCAAATGGGGATGTTTTTAGATGTCACAGAGATTTATATAATCAAGAAAATGCAGTAGGGAATATTTTAAATCCGGAATTTGAAATACAGGATATTTTTAAATCCTGTGATAAATATGGAAATTGTAATCCTTGTGATGTAAAATCAAAATCAAACTCAAATCAAGAACTAGGGCATACTAGTGTTGAGATTAAAGATATTAATTAAGTTTAAATTCTTCAATTTTTCCAGATTTATATTTAAACAAGAATTTAGCTATTTTTTCAAATAATTCAAAATCATCTAATACCTTCATTGTTATTGGGTGAATCAAGAGAACACTATCTATCTTATTTTTCTCATTATCAACAATTCTTTTTTTAATGATTTCAAACCATTCTTCTGCTTTAATTCTTCCTTTAGTGCAAGAAGCAAAAGGATTTCTGTTTTCTGGCTTTGTTTCTCCATAGGCGATTGTGACAACGTCAACAGGGATGTTTATAGGGACATGAATAATTTTCTCTCCGTGAGGTTTTATGTCTCCAATCAAATCAGAAACATACTTTATGTTATTTTCCTTTAATATCCTGAATGTTGTTCTATTTGAGTTAAATGCATGTGTTCTCCAGCTTTTCATTTCTAATCCAAAATTCTCAAATGCTTTCTTAGTTTTTTTTATGTCCTTTTTTTGGAATCTTTTTGAGCCATAAACACATCCAAAAAGTTTTCTGTTGATGTAACTTTTTATTATTCCAAAATTGCCAAAATTATCATAAGTGTGCCCCCCTATTTCAACATCATACTTTAACAATTCTTTAACTTTTTCAGGGCTTTCATCCAAGCATTTCCCATTGATAAATAAGGTTGAGGATAATTTATTTCTTTTCAAAATTTCTAAATATCTCTTTGCAGCATCTAATTCATTTCCAGATATTTTCTGTTCCCAGTTTTCTTTTATTCTGGAATGGACATCTCCTGTGAGATATATCATGTTTCTACCAAAAGGTAAGGGTATAAAAATTTAATTATATAAAAGTTTTTAAGCAGATGCAATTTATTTAACCGATGAATAGCCATGAATCTTTTGTCAAGGAAAAATTTACCCAAGTCTCAAAATTCATTCAAGAAAATTCAAAAATTTTAGATATAGGATGCAACAATGGGAAGATAAAAGATTTTCTAAAAAACCCATTTTATTATGGTATAGATATTGATGAGGAACTGATTTCAGAACTAGTAAAAAAAGGCATAAAGGCAAAACAAGCAGATTTGAACAAAAATGAACTCCCATTCAAAAATGAAAAATTTGACTTCATTCTTCTCCTTGATGTGCTAGAACATATTGTAAATCCTCAAAAACTTCTCCTTGATTCTAAAAAGAGATTAAAAAAAGATGGGAAGATTATTGTTAGTCTGCCAAATGATTATCACATTCTAAACAAAATAAGGTTTTTATTAAATAGACATCTTACAGAAAATCCATTTGCTCCTTATGGACATTTGCACTATTTTCCCATAAAGTCAGGAGAAAAATTTCTAAAAAATAATGGCTTTGAAATTTTAACAAGAATTTATCTCCTTCCGGTAAAGCCAAGATTAATCCCACAATCAATGAAGAAATTTCTTGCTTATTTATTTCCCCAGGCGTTTGTAAGAGATGTTTTGTATGTTTTAAAATCAAAAGATTAAACCATGCTGCATCCTCTGCAAGGAAGAGGAGCTTTTCTGTCTTTTAGCAATCTTCTGAATTTTTGATATTCGTCTCCATTCCACACTTTCCACAAATCTTCTTTGAGGATATTTCCAAGATAAGGGGTTCTGTAATCCAGTATTTTGCAACAGGCAGTAACAAATCCATTCCAACTGATATAGATGCTCCTCCATGGCCAAACGCATCCTGTACTGCTTTTTCCTTCGTCAAAAATTAAGATTATTCCTTTTTCTTTTGCTATTTCTACAGCTTCTCCCATCTTTTCCTCTATCTTTCCTGCCAGATCAAAAACCCCCTGCTTTCTTGTCTTTGCACTGTATTTAGAGAGATAATCTTCCTTGTTTTGCATTGTCTGAAAAACTATCTTTTTAATTCCGACTCTTTCTGCTAACTTTACAAATTTAGGGATATCATCAACATTTTCTTTTAATATTGTTATTGCAAAACTTACAATTGTTTTTTTATTTTCTTCTTTTATTTTTTTAGTCAGATTTTTTATATTTCTCATGAGTTCTTCAAACTTTGCACCCTTCCTTATTTTTTCATATGTTTTTTCTTCAGGAGATTCTATTGAAATTCCGATTTCTCCCATGTCCACATCACAGATTTTTCTTATCGCTTCCTCATCTAAAAGAGTGGCATTAGTATTCGTATTCACTAAAATTCCTCTTTGATTTGCATATTCTACCATTTTAAAAAAATCCTTGTTTAAGAATGGCTCTCCTTGCCCAGACAAATGGATTTTAAATAGACAATCTAACTTTTCTAAAATCTTTTTAAAATCTTCAAAATTCATAGTTCCTATAGGAACTCCTATCTTCTCTCTGATGCACATTTCGCATTTCAAATTGCAGGTAGAATTTGGTTCTATCTGAGCCACTACTGGCCTGTTTCTTATGACAAATTTTCCTTTGTCTATAAAGAATTTTAATATGTTAAACAGAATTCTTGCTTTTTGTTTGCTTGAAGTTTTAAAGAAAGGAGTGTTTGTTCTGAGGGCATCATAATATTTTGTCAATCTCATTATTTTATAGGCCATATATTCTTTCCTAACAACGCGTATATAAACATTTCTTCATAATCTTTATATATGTTCTATTTATCAAGAAATAATGATAAAAAAACTCTGCATTTTTACTTTTAGTTACTCAGCAAACAGAGAAGTCATGCTTAAATATCTGGAAAAAGCTCTTCCAACAGATACAGAAGTTTTTTTGTTTACAACCAAACATCACAAAAATTCCTACAAATTTGACAGAATAAGGGTTGTGAATACTGACTGCTCTAAAATAGGTTCTTTTGTTGCATTGAGAAGATTTTGCAGAAAAAATAAAATTCAGAGGTTGATTAGTTTAGGTTTATTGCCTTATGAAGAGTTTGTTCTTTTATTTTCAACTCTCTTTTCAAAAACTCATTTTCTATACTTTAATTTGGGAAATCCTGTAGAAGGATTTAAAGTAGGTCCTCTTTACACGAGGTTAATTGGGATTTTTGAAGTGTTTTTTTCATATCTTTTTTCACCCTTTCCTAAAAAAATAATCCTCCCATCAAAAGATTTGGTAAATTTAGTTAAGAAATACTTGTCTCTTTCAAGGAAAAAAGTTTTCTATCTTCCTCCAACTCTCTCAACAAAGAGATTTTACCCAAAAGATAAGAATAAAATCAGAAAAAAATTAGGATTAAAAAAAGAGGATAGAGTAATAATCTATGTAGGAAGAATAGGATTCTTAAAAGGTTCTGACATACTCTCTTATGTTATAGAGAAAAATCCAGACAAAAAATTTATCATTATAGGAAACATAGTAGACAATAGTTTTAAGCATATTAATTTCCCAAATCTTATTCTCTTGCCTCCAAAGCCTAACAAAGAACTGGTGAATTATTACAATGCAGCTGATTTATGTTTTTTTCCAACGAGAATTGAGGGTTTGCCGGTAGTTCCAAGAGAAGCAATGGCTTGCGCCACTCCTGTAATAATTTCAGATATTTTGCCTGTTAAGTCAATAGAATATGCAATTAAGGTTAAAATAAACAAGGAAAAAATGAATCAAGCCATTAAAGACTTTTTTAATCTTTCAAATTTAGAGAGAAAGGAACTTTCAGACAAATCAAGGAAATTTGTAATGGAAAATTATGATGATGATATCTGGAAAAAGGAGTATACTGAAAAAATCTTAAATTAAATAAAATGAACAATACAGTTGGCTCTAAACGTTGGGAAATTGCACAAGATTCAGAGAGAGAATACTGGGAAGGCTTCACAAAAGATACTCTTTTGAAAGAAGAAGCAGAAAGACATGAAAAAAAGGCAAAAATTTTAGAGGACGAATGGAAAAAATTCCTTAAATTAAACAAAAATTCCAAGATTTTGCAGATAGGCTGCGGCCCAGAAGATGTTATCAATTATATTTCTATAGGAAAAAGATATGCCATTGATCCCTTGGCAGATTTTTACAAAAAGAAATTTGGTTTGAATTATGATTCAATTTTATTTATAGAAGGAAGAACAGAGAAATTGCCATTTAAAGATAATTATTTTGATGTAATAATTTTAGCAAATGTGCTAGACCATGTAGAGCAGCCAGAAAAAGCCCTGTCTGAAATAAAAAGAGTGTTAAAAGGTAAGGGAATCTTTCACTTTGAAAATTTGTTCTATCAGAAAAATTTTATCAGAATTGCAAATATCTATGGAACAATAAAAAAATCTTTGACAGGAAATATATTCAACATTCATCATCCTTTCATGTTCCTAATAAAAGACTTGAAACATCTTCTCTCTAAAGATTTTTCAACAACTTATGAAGAGATAGGAAGAGACATTGGTTCTTGCGATAGTCTTGAAGAGATGAAAAAGATGAAGAAAAGAGAAAAGAAACTCACAATCAAGATTCCTGCAATGTTGGGGTTGTATGGAACAATCAATTATACTGCAATATGCAAAAAGAAATGATTATTTGTTTACCTTTAACTTCACATGAACATAGGAGATTACCCCTCCAAGAAACAAAGAAAGTTTTTCTCTTAATTTTTTAGGAAAGAATTTCCCAATAATTGTAGGAACTAGTTCTAAACATTCTATCTTATAATATCCTTTTTTATTTATAACCGCTCCCTCATCTACAAATACCTTGAATGTTGCATCAGAGAAAAAATGTTTATGCTGCATATCTGAAAATGCAGATTTATTATTGTAATAAGGAACTATTATTTCTATAATAGCGTTTTTCTTGCATATTCTCCATAATTCTTTTAATACCTTATCTGGCTCGTTTAAATGTTCCAATACGCTTCTACTCCATACATAATCATAAGTATTATCTTTTATAGGATAAGGAAATTTATTAAAATCAAAATTTTTAGTTAATCTTGGGTCTTTTTGTATGTCAAAGTTATCATATCCTTCCCATATCAAATCTCCGCACCCAAAATTAAGTTTTTTCATTTTTTGCAATTATTATTTACATTTTAGACCTAATCGAACTCTTGGTTTTCAAATAGAATATTATTCTTTGTATTAGCATTTTAATTCGTGTAGTAATCCTTAACTGTTCCTTTAATTATTTTTTTCCATTTATAAATTTCTGCATACTTTCTTATGTCTTTTTCTTTCCATTTCAATACTTCTTTAATTCCTTCAACAATCTCCTCGGTTTTTTTTGGGGAGATTATTATTCCTTCTCTTTTATTTTTGACCATTAAACCTGTTCCCCCTACATTGGTAATCACAACAGGCAAATTTCTTGCGAGGGCTTCCATAACTGTAACAGGAGCCCCTTCTTTTGATGAAGGAAGAACAAAAACATCAACAGCGCTTAAATACAATAACTTTTTCTCTCCAAAAACACCACCCAAAAATTCTACATTTTTTAAATCGTTCTCTTGAACATATTTTTTGAATTTGTCTTCCTGAGGACCAAATCCAATTATTTTTAACAAAATATCTTCTTTTTTTAACTTATTCATGGCTTCTAATAAAAAACCGATTCCTTTAATGTCATTGATTCTCCCAATGTAAATTAAAATTTTTTTGTTCAAAGGCAACCCTAATTTTTTTCTTGCTGTTTTTTTATCGACTTTCTTGAAGTATTCATCATCAATCCCCATTGTTTGAAATTTTATTTTTGAATTAGGAGCAACTCTTTTTAGGTAATTCATTTCATCTTCACTTAAAGCATAAAAACAACTAACATTATGCAAAACTGAATTTTCCCATATTTGCGCTAAAATAAAAAGAGGGAAAAATAGTTTGTATCTTTTTGTTTGCTTTAAATGCTTTAAAGGCCAACTTCCTCCGTGGTGCTGTACTATGATTTTCTGCTTTTTAAACAGAGTGGCTATCAATAATCCATGAAGATTGTGAATTTCATGAATATGAATTATCAATTTATAATCTTCTGCTTCGCTTTTCTTTATTTCTTTTTTTAATTCCTTTAACATTGGCATAGACAAATCTAAAGCATAGATAGGAGAAAAGTTAACCGGGAAAAACTTGAATTTTACTTCTTCCAGAACTATTTCTTCTATTTCATTGTTAAGCTTTTCAGGCGCCCAGCATTCAACCTCAATTTCTGAGTAAAATTTATTTAATTGTTTTGCTGTTTTTACATACCAATCATTTAAAAAAAGCTTTTTCAAATCTTTTTCTCCTTCTCCAAGAAAATAAGAATGCGAGCAATGGGCAATCATAATGACTTTAATCTTTTTCATTTTCTTTTGATAATTCTCTTTAGCAATATCCTTATTGATTTCGGGTCTTTTATCAGTCTTTTCAGGGCTTTACTTGGATGTTTTATGGCAACTCTTAAAACATTTTTTGGAGCCATTCCAGGATTTCTTTCTAATACCAGATTAAGAAACTCTTTGTGAATTTCTTCCATCCTCTGGGGAGAGATATCACTAAGTGCAAAGGTCAGTTTATTCAAATTAAAATTTTTCCAATCTATTTCTTTTGGGATAATCCCCCTTTCTTCACACATCTTCCACAATTTTGTTCCTGGAAATGGTGTTGTTATGCTTAAACCAAACCCATCTAAATCATTTTCTAAAATGAATTGCCTAGTTTCCGAAATTTCCTCTTCTGTCTCACTAGGATTTCCAATCATAAAACTGCCACAAGCCAAGATTCCTGCTTCTTTCACCTTTTTTATTGCTTCTTTATTTTGTTTGACTGTTGTAGTGTCATTTTTTAAAAGGCTCAACACTCTTTGGTTCCCAGACTCAAGTCCAAAAGTAATTTGCTTACAATTTGCTTCTTTTAGTTCTTTTAATAATTCTAATCCCCGAGAAGTAACCCTCGCCTGACATCCCCAAATTATCTTAAGCTCTTCTTCTTTGTACAATTCACAAAACTCTTTTGTTCGTGATTTATTACATAAAAAATCATCATCCATAAAAAAAACAGCTTCTGTTGCATATTTGTTTTCAAGTTCTTTCATCTCTTCAATTATTCTTTTTGCAGAATTCATTCTTACAGGCAACCCTCTCCAACTGTTATGGCAGAAAATGCAGTTATATGGACATCCTCTTGTTGCGAGAATAGAATTTAATTTTGTGTTTGGAGGAACAAAATGCAAATGTGTTCCAGGACTCCTGTCTTTGCCTTTTTGATAGTGTTTAATATTTATCAAATCTCTGTCAAGTTCGGGGAGAGTATCCAGATTTATTATCGTGTTTCCAGTTACTATTCCTTTCTCTGCTTTTCCTTCTAAAATTTTTATTAGGGCATCTTCTCCTTCGTTCTTAACAACATAATCTGCATGTTTCAATCCTTCTTCTGACAAAACAGTAACATGCACTCCTCCTAATATTGTTTTAAATCCCTTTTTCTTACACCAGTCAGCTATTTTATAGGCATCGCTTATAACTGCTGTTGTGGCAGTTATGCCGACAAAATCCGGCCTTATTTTTTTAATTTTTTTAAAAATATTTTCTCCTGCTATCTGGTCTGCAATAAAAGCTTCGTGTCCAAATTTTTTAACATATGCCGCTAAAACCAATAAATTCAAAGGTTCATGAACTCCGTATTCATACTTTGTCCCTGCGTTTACTAATACTATTTTTGCCATAAAATAAAATAAATATAGCTCTTATAAATTTAATTAAGATAAACTTCTTATGAATAAATCTTCATTACCCTTTATCCATCCTATCAATTTACTGACGCCTTCTTCAGGAAGAACTTTTGGGTTCCAATCCAGTTCTTTTTTTGCCTTGCTTATATCAGAAACATAATATCTCAAATCTCCAAATCTGTCTTTGTCAAATCTTATATCAGACTTTTTTCTAGAGATTTTGTCTATTAAACTGATGCATTCAAGTAGAGAAACCATAGTCTTTCCTCCACCCCCAATATTGTAGATTCCGGGTTTTTGATTTCTGTGAAATGCATCAAATGCTTCTGCAACGTCTGTTGCATACAAAATATCTCTAACCTGTTTTCCTGTTCCAAAAATAGTTAATGGCATTTCAAGATGGTTCCTGATTGCAAAATTCGCAACCCATCCATGGTCTTCTCCTCCAAACTGGTTCTCTCCATAAATTCCTGTGAGTCTAAAACTTGCAGCCTTAATCTTGAAGGTATCAATATAACACCTCACATAATTCTCAGCAGAGGATTTTGAAGCGTGAAGAGGAGTTACAACTCCCTGCAATAAGGGTTCATTCTCATCTATTGCAACTGGCTCTCTGACATACCTTGTTTCTCTCTCACTTAGTTCAGAATTAATTTTATCAGGACCATAGCAATGCACAGAATTGCATGAAGCAACAGGAATTTTGAATCTTCTTGCAGCTTCCAATACATTAAATGTTCCAATAAGATTTGTTGAAAAATCCAGTTCAGGCTCTTCCAAGCTAAGAGTCATTGTTGGCTGGCTAGCAGTATGACATATATAATCACATCCTTCTGTATGTTTCATTAATGCTTCTTTGTTTCTTATGTCTTCAACAGCGACCCTTATTCCTATTTTTTCCAATAACTTTTGATTGTGGTATCTTGCTTCTGGCTTCATATAAGGGTTCCTTGCAAACTCATGCTTTGTTAAATTATCATAAGCAATTACTTCCCAGCCTTTTTTTATATACATTTCGCAGATATGGCTGCCTAAAAATCCACATCCCCCTGTTACAAGAACTTTTGGCATAAATAAAAAGCATAAATTATATTTAAATAGATTTATGTATCAAAGATATATCTTCTATTTAGTATTCATCAACAATCTTTATAAATGAATATCCTTTTTTTCTGAAATGCCAACAATGTCTATGAGTCATAAGATTAAACTCTTTTCTAATTTTGTTATTGCTGGAAAATTTAGAGAGATTTACAATATGTTTTGGATCTATCCATTGTGGTGGAACAGAAAAACAGCAGCATTTTTGCTAAACAAATTATTTCCGAAATTAGGAATTGATTTATTCCCTCCATTTTTGGAAATAGAGCCTACTACTATCTGCAATTTCCGTTGTCTGTGCTGCGAGCATACTTTTTGGAAAGAACCGTCTAAAAATATGAATCTTCAGCAATTCAAGAAAATATTTGATGATTTCGGAAAACCAAAATGGCTAGGCTTGACAGGAATAGGTTCCTCTTATTTGAATAAAGATTTTCATAAAATGCTTACCTATGCTAAGTCAAAAGGGACAATAGTAGAAGTAATGGACCATTTTGCACATTTCAAGGACGATAATCAGATAAAAGAACTTATTGAAATAGGTCCTGATTTTCAGTTTGTTTCAACTTACGGCGCCTCAAAGAGCTCTTTTGAGAGGGTTTGTGTTGGAAGCGATTACGAAAAAATTAAAAAGAACATTAAAACCTTTGTCAACATCAAGAAAAAAATGAAAAAGAGATTTCCTATACTAAATTTTCATTATATCATAACAAGCGAATCAAAAGAGGAGATTTTTGATTTTCTGGATTTTGTTCATTCTCTGAATACAGAGATTGGAGAGATTCTTGTTACTCCTATGTTGCATGATTTCAAAGAAGCTAAAAAATATGCTGTTAAAATAGACGAAAATTATGTAGAGAGAATTAAGAGGAAAGCAGAGAAATACAAAATACCTATAACTGTAAATATGTCTGCAAAGCAAGAGGCAGAAGGTTTAATAAAAAAACCCCCTATAAATAGGTGTAAGGAATACATAATGCCTTTTATTTTTGTAACAGGACATATAACTCCCTGCTGTGCTCAGAATGAAGCCAATGCAAGAGACTGGCAGAAAAAATTGTCTCTTGGAAATGTTTTGGAAAAGCCATTCAGGGAAATTTGGTATTCTCCGAGATATGTCCAAATGAGAAAAATGATAAGAGAAAATAAATGTCCTAAGGAATGTGCATTATGCCCTGCTTATGATATCAAATATTAAAGTTATCTTCTCATTGCATCTTCAAATGCCTTTATCATTTTATCGCTGAAAACATTCCAGCCCAAATTTTTTTGGATAAATTCAGAGGCTATTTTTGCCTGCTTTTTATATTGCTTTTTATTTTTATGAATCTCCAATAAAGAATTTGCATAATCTTTTGTTGCTATCCCTAAATCAAATTTTTTTATTATAGAAGCAGCACCTATATCTTCTGATACAATTATTGGCACTCCTGCACATAGCATTTCAAAGGGCGCAAGCCCCCCTCCCTGCCTGCCAACAGGAAATAATCCGATATCTGAAGCCTTGTATAAATCTCTTAATTCTTCTCTGTTTAAATTTCCAGTAAATAAGATATTTTTTTCAAGCTTATTTTCTTGTATATGGTTGTCTATTTTCTTTTTGTATGCTTCATCTGCAATTTTTCCTGCTAAGACTAAAAGAACAGAAGGAATTTTCTCCTTGATTTTATTTATTATCTTTACACTTTCTAACTGGTTTTTAGTATCAATTATCATGCCTGACTGAATAACAACAAACTTGTTTTTTAGATTAAATTTTTTTATAGCATTATTCGCATTTCCTTTAGAAAAAAATTCATGATTAACCCCATAATAAACAATTCTTACCTTTTTCCTATACCTCTCTTCTGTCCTTTCTTTATTGAACTCATCTGCCACACAAATGATGTCAATAGAATTTTTAACAATCTCCTTGTCTATTCTGTTTCTTATTTTGTTTAATATCTTTAAAATAAAATTTGCTTTTGGTTTGCTCCATAAATTTGGAGGTTCATTCAACATCCAAACGCAGGGCTTTTTTCTTGGAGATAAAGTCCATGTAACAGGAAAATTATGAAAATTAATTACATCATAATTTTTTATTATCTTTCTTAACTCTCTTCTATAAACTCTGATAAATTCTATTATCTCTTTTGTTGTTTTGAATCCCGGCGGTTGTAAGTTAATATTGTGCCTTGGAATGATTATTTTTGTATTTATCAGATTCCTCTCAGCTTCTCCTGATTTTGACAGAGCAAGGATATCATTCTTAATTCCCTTTTTTGTCATCCAATTAGCCAGTTCAGTAATAAGCAATTCTGCTCCTCCAAGATATTTCATCTGCGTGTGAACAATCAAAACTTTTAGATTTGATTTTCTTATCAATTCTTTTGCCAATTCATAATCCTCTTTTGTATTAATATTTACATATCCGCTTTTGTTTATAGGATAGACATAGACTTTTTTTCCATCGTCAATAGCAACCTGAATCCAATCAACTAATTCTTTTTCCCCTCTGTTAGCATTTATCGGAGTTCTATCAATATATCCGAGCATTTCATTTTTCAAAATGCAATGTCCTGTCCCTTTAATTTTATTTATGACCCCTTTTGGTTTTTCTATTAATCTAAAAGTTCTTCCTCTTTCATTTGTCATTGCAGAATAAGTCTTTCCTATGCTTAATTTATCGCTTTCATAAACCACACCACAAACAGCAAATAATTCTTCTTTCTTGAATTTCTTAACCATGTCTTTTATTCTTGCTTTTGGAATAATCTCATCTGCCAGCATCAGAAAAAAATCAGAATTTCCAATGGCTTCTTTAGCACATTCGATTGCATGAACAAGTCCTCTCTGTTCTTTTTGTGTAGCATATCTCACAGGAATTCCTCTGTATTCCTCTCCGATATATTTCTTAATTTCTTTCCCCTTATATCCTATAACAATTATAATCTCGCTGACTTCTGCTTCAACTGCGTGCTCTAAATTATATTCTATTATAGGCTTTTCAAGAAGAGGAATCATGCTCTTGTTTTTGTCTTTTGTGAATTCGTTTAATCTGCTCCCCCTTCCTCCTGCTAATATCAATGCTTTCATTATCTACTTCCCTCTTTTCAGTCTTTAAAGCATTTATATAAGAAAACTATATTCTTTCAAAATATACATTGAATTGAGTTACATAAGCCTTAAAAATAGTTTTCTCTAAGGTTTTTTATGAAGATAACGCTCATATCCACTTCGACTTTTCCTTCTGATCAGGGAATAAGAACAATATCAAGTGTTTTAAAAAAAGAAGGGCATGAAGTTAAAATTGTTTTTATGGCTCTTAGCGAAGATTACTCAAAGAATTACACTTCTTCAGAATTGATTCAGTTATTGGGACTTTGTAAGGATAGCAGATTGATTGGAATAAACTCTTTCGCTTCAACATCGCAAAGAGCTTCAAGAATAATTTCTTTTTTGAAAAAAAATTTAGATGTTCCAATAATATATGGGGGCGTTCATGCGACAATCTCGCCAGAAGATTGTATAAAGGTTGCAGATATTGTTTGTGTTGGAGAAGGGGAAGAAGCAATAGTAGATTTAGCAAAAGCCGTAGAAAAAATAAAAAACTTCGAAAAAATAAAAAATCTTTGGATAAGAAAAAGTGATAAAATAATAAAAAACCCTGTTAGGAATCTTATAAATGACTTAGATTCTCTGCCTCTTCCAGATTATGATATAGAAAATCATTATATTCTTGATAAGGGAAGAATAAGAAAGTTCAGAGAGTATGATTTAGCAGGACAAATCTTTTTTTTAACAGGAAGAGGCTGTCCTTATGGATGTGACTATTGCAGCAATTCCTTTTTCAACAAGCTCTATGAAGGGAAGAGAAAATCTATTTTAAGGTGGCATTCTCCAGAATATATCATAAAAGGAATTCTAGAATTGAAAAAAAAATTCCCTACAACGCTTGGTTATTTTGATATAAGAGATGATACCTTTTCTTTAAGGGCTTTAGAAGACATAAAAAAATTCTGCAGACTTTACAAAGAAAATGTCAAGATGAGATTCAAATGTTTGGCAGACCCCCATACAGTTTCTGATGAAAAAATAAAATTACTAGTTGATGCAGGATGCACAGATATCATTATAGGGATACAGGGAAGCGAGAGAACAAATTTAGATATATATCATAGAAATCAGACAGATAATGATGTCTTGAAAGCAGCCGAAATATTAAACAAATACAAAGAAAAATTAGCAGTGATGTACGATGTTATTACTTGCAATCCATATGAAAAACAAGAAGATGTAATCAGCCTGATCCGTCTTTTGCAAAAACTTCCCAAACCCTATTATCTTTCTATAAACAACCTTGTTTTTTTCCCTGGCTCGCAGTTATACAGAAGAGCAGTTACAGATGGAACAATAAAATCAGAAAAAGATGCTGCTTACAAATTAAATTACTGGGATAGAGCAAAGCATATTAAATTAAAAGAGAAAAATGCATATCTTGTTTTAATTCTGAATTTAATGAGAGGTTCTGTTACAGAAAAAAGATTTGGATTTATGCCTTCTTTTTTAATTAATTGGCTCTTATTTTCCAAGAGAGTTGAGAAGAATATAAAAAATCCTTTTATGACTAAAATAGCCTTAAAATTCGTTGAGATAATGGATTTATTAAGAGAAAAAATACTAAAACCCCTCTATCATTCCACCCCTGTAAATTTCAAAATATGGTATGATAAGATTAGATACAGAGTTTAATTAGATTTTCTAAAATCTTTCATTTTTACCTTATAGTGTGTAGGGTCTTTTATATCTGCCCAATAAAACCCCTCCTGCCTTAATCTGCAGGATAAGCAGTAACCACAATGCTTCCCCCCAATGCTGTTATAACAGCTGAATGTATTTTTTAGATTAACTCTGAGTTGGGCTCCAAGTCTTATAATATCTTCTTTGTCTTTTTTTATTAATGGGGCTTTAATTTGAAAATCTTTATAGCAACCTATTTTGCTTAATCTATTCATTTCATTTACAAACTTAGGGGTTGTATCTGGATATGCTTCTTTTCCTTCGTTCTTGAATCCTACAAATAAGTCATACTTTTTCTTCCTTTTAATATATAAAGACTCTGCAAATGCGAGAGAATAAACAAGAAAGATAATATTCCTGCATGGGACATATAACTTCTTAGACTCTTCAGAACTATCTTTTAATTTTTTTCTCGTAATTTTTTTTGGCTTATTACCCAAATTTCTTGTAATATTTCCCAGCCATCTTACATCTATTTCAATAAATTCTGCAGAAATCTCTTTGGCACATTTTTTAGAGCAATTTCTTTCCTGAACAAGGCTCTTTTGATTATAATTAAAAAAAATTATCTTAACATCTGAGCAATTTAATCTTTTTTTTACATAATGTGCAGTTACAACACTGTCCAATCCTCCAGAGCATAATACTAAAGCATGTTTCATAACTATTTGATTTAGGTAATCTTTATAAATTTGTTTTATGGGATTATTTTATGAAAAAACCCGCAAGGCAGTTAAAAAAGGGAGACAAAATAATTTTAGCAAGCCAACAATATACTATAGAAGAACTAGAAATATCTGATATAGGAAAACATGGTATGAGAAAAGTAAGAATTGTTGCACTTTCTCCAAAACAAGAGAAAATAGTCCTCATACGTCCAGAAGATTACCCCTTTGATTCTGTTTAATAAAATGATAGATATAATCGTAACCTCTTATAATGAACCCAAATCCACTTTAAGAGCAGTTAACGCTTTCTTAAATCAAAATACACAAGAAGAGTTTAGAATAATTATCTGCGATCCATTTGAAGAGGTTAGGGAGTTTATAAAAAAAGAAATAAAAGATAAAAGAGTAGGATTTTTTCTGGATCCTGGAGAGGGAAAAAGTTATGCTCTTAATCTATTGTTTAAAAAATTGAAATCAGATAAGAAAGAAGATATATTCATTCTTACAGACGGAGATGTTTATGTTTCAGATAATGCGATTAATGAAATTTCAACTGCTTTCAAAAACAAAGAAATCGGTTGTGTCACAGGAAAACCAATTCCTGTTGATAAGAGAAATACTCAATTTGGTTATTGGTCCCATTTATTACTTTCAGGAATTCATAGGATTAGGGAAAAATTATCTAATGAGAAAAAATTCTTTGAATGTTCTGGATATTTATTTGCAATACGCAAAGGAGTAATCCAGGATTTTCCGCTTGATGTTTCAGAAGATTCTGTAATCCCATATTTATTCTGGCAAAAAGGATACAAAATAAAGTATCTTTCTAATGTAGAAGTTTATGTAAAAAATCCAGATAATATAAAAGATTGGGAAAATCAGAAATTAAGAAATATAAAAGGACACGAGAATCTCAGCAAATTATTTCCAGAAATGCCAAGAACAAAAACTTTTTGGAATGAAATTAAATATGGTTTTTTTCATACTATCTTTTATCCTAAAAATTTTAAAGAATTCTCATGGACATTAAATCTTTTAAAAGCAAGATATAAAATTTATAATAAAGCGTTTAAAGATATGAATGATGAAAAAGTGTATTCTGATGGTTGGAGAGAAATAGAAATAAAATCAACTAGCCCATTAGATTAATTTTTTATTTTTGAATTCTTTTAATTTTTCCTTTAATTCATTCAAAGATTTAACAATTGGTGTTGATGCTATTAAAATTGCACTTAAATATTCAATTGCATCTTCAATTTCTTCGTCTGTCTTTACGCCAATAGTAGGAATTCCTTTAGCATAAGCATAACCGAGTTCCCAAGCAGTTCCTGCCCCAACATGAAGTCCATCAAGCAAGGCGATTACTAAATCACAATTTCTGAGTCCTTCGATTATATCTCCTTTAAATATATCACCCACATCTTTAACATCCTTGCAAATTCCTATATCTTTATGAGGCAAAAAAGTTTTAATATCAAGAGAATTGCATATCTCTGCTATTTCTTCCAGCTGTTTCTTCTCACTTTCTGTTCCTAATTTTCCGGCAATATAAACTTTCATATCATTTTTATATAATTTATCTTAATAGATTTTAAATAGGCTTTTTAGTTTTAAATTTAACTGTGGTAAAGAAGATATTGGTAATAAAACTTGGAGCAAAAGGAGATGTAATCAGAACACTTCCTTCATTAATAGCGATAAAAGAGAAATATTCTGATTCTGAGATAAGTTGGATTACAAAACCCCCATCTAGAGAAATTTTAGAAATGAGTCCTTATATAAACAAAATTTTAACAATTCCCCTTAATTTAAAAGAATTTTTAGAAGAATTTGATATTTTATTAAATTTTGATATAGAAGAAGATGCAACAAAATTAGCAGAGGAGATAAAAGCAAAAGAAAAATATGGATTTTTTTCAGAAGGGGGATATCCGGCCGCATTTAATTTTCCTGCAGAATATTATCTTAATACTCTTTTTGATGATAAATTAAAAAAAATAAATACCAAAACTTATCAGCAAATGATGTTTGAAGCAGCAGAACTTCCTTATAAAAAACAACATCACCCCCTTTATTTAACTGAAAGGAATATAAAATATGCAGAAGATTTTGTAAATAAAAATAACATTAATACAAAAAAATTAATAGGAATACATATGGGTGCTTCTACTAGATGGCCTTCTAAAGTATGGGATTTAGAAAATATTAAAGAATTTATTGAGAAGGCTAAACAAAGAGGATGTGAAATATTATTGTTTGGGGGGCCGGATGAAATAGATATACATGAGAAATTCTCCAAGGACTTAGAAGAAAAAGGAATTAAAGTTTATAGAAATAATCCTAATAATACTTTGAAAGAATTTGCGTCATTAGTAAATTTATGTACCAAAATGGTTTGTTCAGATAGTACTTCTTTGCATGTTTCCTTAGCTCTTAAAAAACCAACAATAGGATTATTTTTTTGCACATCTCCAAATGAAATTGAGGATTATGGATTATTAAAAAAAATAATTTCCCCAAGATTATATGATTTTTTTCCAGAAAAAATGAACGAATATGACAAGGAATTGGTAAAGAGTATTTCTGCTGATGAAGTTTTAAATGCCTTGGAAAATTCTCAAAAGACAAAGAGAGTTGTTAATGCTATTATAAAAGATAATGAAAAAATTTTGATAGTTAAAAGAAACGAAGGGATTCATAAGAAGAAATGGGCTTTTCCTGGAGGAGTTGTAGAAGACAATGAGACCCTTGAAGAAGCATTAAGAAGAGAGATAAAAGAAGAAACTAATCTTGAACTTAATCAAATAATAAAAAAGATTTCAGATTATTCTTATTCTTGGGAAAATGGGGAAAGGGTATTAGGAAAATGTTATCTTGTAAATGTAAAAAAAGGAGATGTAAAGATAAATGAAGAAGCAGAAGAGTTTAGGTGGGTTTCTTTAGAAGAACTTGAACAATTGGATTATGTGGAAGGGTTATATGAGGAGGCTTTGTCCTCTTTCCTTGATTAAAACTACAAAATAATCTCAAATATATATCTTTAGATAATAATCTTTTTATACTGGATTTTGTAGAAAAATTAATGGAAAGGTTATTAGAAATCTTAAAGGGCTTTTCTAAGAGAAAGATAACTGTTATTGGAGATGTTATGCTTGACAAGACCATTATAGGCGAGGTTTCAAGAATCTCCCCTGAAGCGCCAATCCAGATAGTTAATGTTAAAGAGGAACTTTATGAGCCTGGAGGAGCAGCAAATACTGCAGCAAATCTTGCCTCACTTGGAGGAAATGTTTCTTTGTTTGGGTTTGCTGGAAGAGATAATAATGCAAATGTTCTATCAGAAATATTAGGAAAGAGAGGAATAGAATATTTTTTGGATAAGAATGCTCTTACTACCTTAAAAATAAGGGTGAGGAGTAGAAATCAGCAACTTTTAAGAATAGATTATGAAGAGAATTCTCTAAAAATTTTTAGTCCTGATACTTTAGAAACAATGAAAAGAGAAATTGGAAATTCAGATTTAATATTAATTTCAGATTATGCGAAAGGAACAATAACAGGAGATTTGATGGATTTTTTAAACTCTCTTGGAAAAAAAATTGTAGTTGATCCTAAACCACAGAATATATCTTTCTACAAAAATTCTTTTTTAATTACTCCAAATGAAAAAGAAGCCTTAGAGATGTCTAATCAGAGAGAGATTCATTCTGCAGGAAGAGATTTACAAAAAATGTTGAATTGTAATGTTCTTATTACTCGCGGAGAAAAGGGAATGGCATTATTTTCAGATAATGAAGTTGAGATACCTACATCTTCAAGAGAGGTATACGATGTTGCAGGAGCAGGAGATACTGCAAATGCAGCAATTTGTTTATCTTTAGCTTCAGGAGCTTCTCTTGAAGAGGCAGTAATTCTGGCAAATCATGCAGCAGGAATTTCAGTGAGTAAGGTTGGGACTTACCAGGTTAAATTATGGGAATTAGAAAAAGCAATTTCTGGAGAAGAAAGAAAACTAAAAACTCTTGATGAATTATCTGAGATAGTGAGAGAATTAAAGAGAGAACAGAGAAGAATTGTTTGGACAAATGGATGTTTCGATTTATTTCATGCAGGACATAAATATTCTCTTGAACAGGCCAGAAAAAGGGGGGATGTTTTAATTGTTGGTTTGGATTCAGATGAATCTGTTAGAAAACTAAAAGGTCCTGGGAGGCCTGTTTATAATGAAGAACAGAGAGCAGAAATTTTATCTGGAATGGGCTTTGTGGATTATGTAACAATATTTCCTTTTGGGAAAGCAGCAGAATATCTAAAAAGATTACAACCCCATGTCTATCTTAAATCAGGAGATTATACGATAGATACGATAAATCAGGAAGAAAGAAGAATTGTAGAAAGTTACAACGGGGAAATATATCTTCCTAAGGGGCTTTCAGAATTGTCAACAACAGACACAATTAAAAAAATAAAAAATTCCAAATCTGAAGAATAAAACATGGGATTATTTGACAGAACCAAATTAAAAATTCTTCCCTTGGGATTAAGAAAAAATCAATCTTCTATAGAGGAAATAGCAGTAAATCCAGATGATTCACCTTTTTGCCATTCACAAAATTCTAAATTAATAAATAAAATAGCAAGAGAAATTATTGTTGCAAGAAAAAGAGATAAACAAGTGATTATGGTTTATGGAGCTCATCTGATAAAAAATGGGTTAGGTTTAATTTTGAGGAGAATGATTGAAGAAGATTTTGTTACTCATCTAGCAACAAACGGGGCAGGTTCTATTCACGACTGGGAGTTTGCATTTCAAGGCAAGACAGAAGAGGATGTTGAAGAATATATCAAAGAAGGGCAATTTGGTTTATGGGAAGAGACAGGGCGATATATCAATTTAGCATTAATTTCAGGAGCAGAAAAAGGAAAAGGATATGGAGAAGCTGTATGCGAAATGATTCATGATGAGGAGATAACTATTCTTGGAGAAGTTTATGAGAACAAGAACTTAAAAGAAAAACTTATGAAACAAGGCATAGATTCTTGCAAAATTACAGTTAATCATCCTTATAAAAAATATTCTGTGCAGGATTCTGTATTTATGAAAATTCCATTTACAGTCCATCCTGGATTTGGTTATGATATAATTTATACTCATCCCTTAAGCGATGGTGCTTCAGTAGGAAAATGCGCTGAAATAGATTTCCTGAAATTTGCTGATAGCGTAAATAAATTAGAAGAAGGGATTTATATTTCAGTGGGTTCTGCAATAATGTCTCCAATGATATTTGAAAAATCCTTATCTATGGCAAGAAATTTAGCAAGACAGGAAAATAGGAGAATTGAAGATTTTACAATTGTTATAAATGATATTCAGGAAGGAGGGGATTGGAACAAAGGATTCGAGCCAGAAAAAAGCAATCCCGCATATTACTTGCGTTTTTGCAAAACTTTTCATAGAATGAATGCGAGAGAAATGCATTATATAAAAGAAAACAATAGAAATTTTCTTTTGTCCCTTTATCAAAACTTAAAAATATTAAAAAATGGAAAATAAAGCAGTTTTTTTGGACAGAGATGGAACTATTAATGTGGATAAAGGTTATGTCTACAAAATAGAAGATTTGGAAATTCTCCCTAATGTTGTAGAAGGATTAAAATTGCTGAGACAAGCAGGATACAAATTAATAATCATTACAAATCAGTCTGGAATTGCAAGAGGATATTATACAGAAGAAGATTATTTTAGATTTAAAAAAGAAATGCATGAAAAATTAAAAGAACATGAAATTTTCATAAATGCAGAATACTTCTGTCCGCATCATCCAAACGGAACAATAGAAAAATATAAATCTGATTGTGATTGTAGAAAACCCAAAACAGGAATGCTTGAACAAGCAGCAAGAGATTTTAATCTAAATTTAAGAGAATCTTGGATGATTGGAGATTCTTTAAGAGATATACAGACTGGAAAAAATGCAGGATGCAGAACAATTCATATTCTGATACGAGAAGAAAAAAATCTAGTAAAAGAAGCAGAGTTTGTAGCGAGAGATATGTTAGAAGCAGCTCATTATATTTTAAACAATAAAAACAAATAAAAACTCACAAATTAATAATTGTTAATGGAAGAAGACATAGAAAAGAGAAAAAATTCTATAAAGAAAAAACTTTCTTCTATGATAAAAGATAATTATGATAAAATATTTATTGTTCTTCTAATAGCCGCATTTATAATAAGATTTTTGATTTTCTTAAAAACTGCACATCAGCCTCTTTGGTGGGACGAGGGAGATTATTTCTCTACAGCTAAAGAATGGGGGCTTGGATTGAATATAGGGGATATCTGGTATTACAGAAGAGGTTTTCTATGGGCGCTAATCGGCGCTGTATTTTTTAAATTTGGTTTAGGGGAGATAGGAGTAAGGTTTTTGGTTATGTTGATGTCAACATCTCTAGTTGCCCTCTCTTATTTTATAATCTCTAAAATGTTTGATAAAAAAACTGCTATTTTAGTGTCTTTAGGAGTATTATTTTCTTGGGTTTCTTTATTTTTTACAGGAAGGATATTAACAGATATTCCGGCAACATTTTTTCTTCTGCTTGCTCTGTTATTTTTTTGGAAAGGATATGTTCTTAAAGAAGGAAATAAATTTTTATACCTGTTTGGAGTTTTTTATGCTCTTTCATTGTTAACAAGATTCCAGTTTGCGATGTTTGCTCTTCCTTTCCTTGTTTTCATATTTACAAGGGAGAAATTCAAATTCATTAAGAATAAACACCTTTGGATAACTGTTGGTTTGGCATTTGCAGTTCTTCTCCCATTCTTTGTTTTATACTGGACGCACTATGGAAATATTTTTACAGATATTCTTTCTCACTATTTTGGAGTTTCAGGAGTTTCCAGCACAACACCTAATGTAAGGAGTGTTTCAACAATATTTGATTATTTCAAAGATTTGCCATATATTCTCACCAAATCTATTCTTGTTTTGTTTGTGATAGGAATATTTATTTTCTTTCAGGACATGTTTCTTGGATTGGATAAGATTTTCAAGAATGAGGAAGTTCAAAAGAAATTTTTTATCTTCCTGTGGATTGTTGTTCCATTCTTGGTTTTAGGTTATATAACTCAATTGGTGGAACACAGATACATTCTTTCAACTCTCCCATTTTTGTTCTTAATTGCAGCAACTCCTATAATAAAAGCAGGAAATCTAATAAACAAGCATTATCCAAAAATAAGCAAGAAAGTAATATATGCTCTTTCAATGATTTTTCTTTTACTGCTTTTAATAATAAACCTTACTAGTAGTGCTCCTTCAAATTATGCTTGGTCAAATGGTTTGATAGACAACAAACTGACTTCTTATTTAGAAGTACAGCAGGCAGGAATATGGATGAAAGAAAATTCAAATCCGCAAGACATAATAATCTCTGAATCTCGTCCACAAATAACTTATTATTCTGAGAGAACCACTTATGGCTTAGGCCAGATGGGGGCAGATGAAGCAACATTCCAAAGAAATTTATCAAGAATAAAACCAAGATACCTAATGTTATCTTCCTTTGAATATCATGAACCTTGGATGTACTCTTATCCAGAGAGACATAATTCTAGTATGATGCCTGTTCAGGCATATTACCAACAGGAAAAGCCAGTTGCTGTTATTTATGAAATTAAATATTCTTAAATTTGGCGATATAGCTAACTGTCAGGAAATTAAATTTTTTTGCTAATTTCAATTCTTCTTTTAAAATTTCCTTAATCTCTTTCAGGTTGGTTATGTGGTCTTTAACTCTCTCGCTCTTTCCCAGAAGCTTTCTCGCCTTTCTTGAAATCCAATTTTCTGTGGGAATAGAAGTTATGAGTTCAAAATTAGGGTTCATTTTTTTGAAATTTTTAATAGTTTTCCTAACTTCCTCTTTTGGGATATGCTCAAAAACATCCATTGCAAATATTTTATCTGGTTTTATTTTAGTGTAATCTTTCACATCGCTGTGCTCTGGAGTTATGTCATATCCTATAATATTATAGCCCTGTCCTTTAAGATTATTTTTCAGCCAACCCTGTCCACATCCAAAATCCAATATTAAATCGTCTTTTTTTAAATCCGCTATTATAAGAGCAATTTTTATTTTTGTTCTGCTAAAAATTCTTATTATCGGATTTTTATTAAGATAAGTAGCAGATAATTTGTCAACCATTTTATTTAAAAAGTGTATTCTAAAAGCCTCTTAGCAGATTTTATAAGTTTTAAATTAGAGCCAAAGGCAGTTGAATAAACACTCCATAAAGACATGCCATAAGATAAAGCATAAACTAAATTATATACCTTATTTTCCGGGAATTTTATTAGTAAACGAATGATCGGAGTTAAAACAGGAAATTTTGCTAATAAGCTGCTAAATTTATTCAAGTTTTCTAACTCTCTTTTTTCTTTTATTCCAAGCTTTAATGGACTCTTACGCAGATAATCTGGATTAGAATTGTCAAAATCCCCATCAAAAAAACCTTTTCTTATTGCATAATCTGTAAGAACTGTATCTGGATATGGTTGAAAGATAGAAAATCCCGGAAAATCTACCTTACATTTTGAATTAAATAATATCGTCTCAAAAGTTCCATTTATATCTTCTCCTGGCAGCCCTAACATGTTCTGTGCAACTATCTTTATTCCTTCTTTTTTAAGTAATCTGCATGCATTCAATATCTGTTCATTGCCCATATTTCTTTCTAATATTTCTCTTCTTACTTTTTCATTTCCAGTTTCAATGCCAATATAAACGACTATGCAATTTGCATTTCTTAATTGTCGCACCATTTCTGGATTTATTAAATCTGCACGTATATTGCATATGAATGGCAAATTTATTTTTTCTTTATATTTTTCACAGAATTCTTTTAGCCAAACAGAATTTATATTAAAAGTATCATCTATAAATTTAATAGTTCTGAGAGGATATTTCCTTTTTATTTCCTGAATTTCTTTTATTACATTATCCACACTTCTATGCCTGATAATTTTTCCTTTGTCTTTATATAGTGAATTATATTGTCTGTTAAAACAATATGTGCATTTGAAAGGACATCCTCTGCCAGTCATAAATCTTTTTATTTCAAGTCCTTCGAAAAAGGAGTCTTTTTTGTAAATCAATTCTCTGTCAGCAAAAGGCAATTTATCCAAATTTTCAGTTAACATTCTTAATGGATTTTTTATTATCTTTCCTGTCTTAGAATTTTTTACCCAGAAGTTTTTTACCCTGCTTGCATCTTTTTTCTTTTCTAATTTGTTTACAAATTCAACAAAAGCCTCTTCTCCTTCCCCTATGCATACAGCATCTACGCCTTCCTCTTTAATCATTTCAGGGTAGAAAGTAGGATGAGGCCCCCCAAAAACAGAATATACCTTAAAATGTTTTTTAATTTCCTGATTTATAGAGATATATCCCTGATGCATACCAGTAGTTAAGCTGTAAGCAACAACATCAGGTTTTAATTGTCTCAGTTTTTCAAATAAATTCTCTTTTGCAAAACATATCAAATCTGTTTCATGCCCTGCTTCTTTGAGGGCAGATGATAGGCACATAATTCCCAGAGGGTCAGAAATACTCAATTTTTTTATTATAAAAACTATTTTCATTCTATAAATAACCCCTCTCTTTATAATAATTTGCTGTCTTTTTTATGCTTTCTTGAAGCGAGAAAATTGGTTTATACATCAACTCTCTTTCTGCTTTCGAGATGTCAGTATACCAGAGTTGTTTAGTCATCCAATCTATTGTATCATGTTTAAATGGCGGATGAAAATGGAAAATTTTCCCAAGAGTTTCCAAGACATAGCCTCCAAAGATAATAATAAATTTTGGAAATTGCACAGGAAAAATTTTTTTATTTCCCGCCTTTTCTATCGCATGGACTACTTCATTAATGCTGTAATGCTCTCCATTTGAAATATGATATATCTCCCCATTTTTCCCTTTTTTCATTGCTAATAAGCATGCCTCGGCTAAATTTCCGGCATATAAAAATTCCATGCACTTAATATTGCTGCTTATCGGAAAAAATCTCTTGCTTATAATTTTGAATAATTTGAGCATTTCAAAATCTCTTTCACCAAAAACCATCGGGGGCCTTAATATAACAATAGGCATTTTGTACTTGTTAAAATACTCCATAGCAACATTTTCTTCAGCGAGCTTGCTCCACCCATAAACGTCTACTGGTTTGCATTCTGTTTGTTCGTTTACTGCTATTCCGTTTTTAGTCGTCCCTACAGCAGAGACGCTGCTCATTATGATTATTTTTTTTATTTTCTTACCCCTACAAACCTCCAATAAATTTCTTGTTCCTCCTTCGTTTACTTTAAAATATGCTTCATCAGGAATAGCCATTGGTCTTGCTATTGCAGCCAAATGAAAAATAACATCTGTATTTTTAATCGCATGTTTCAAAGATTCTTTGTCCAGCAAATCTCCTTTGATAATTTCTACTTTTAATTTTTTAAGCAATTCCAAAGAGTCTTTTCTTCTTTTGGGGTTTTCTTTTCTAATCAAAACTCTAACATCATATTTTTCCTTAACAAGCCTTTCAGCTAGATGGCTTCCAATAAATCCACTGGCTCCTGTAACTAAAATTCTCATGGCAAAAGAGGAGAAAAAATCCATGCTACATTAGCAGCAATTTTTCTCGTAATTTTATTCTTAACAAGTAGCCTTGCAAAATTTTCTGTTAATAAAAATGCGAGTATTTTTTCCAATGAGGAATAAGATTTCTTTTTGTCAGAATTCCTGCAACCCCAAACATGCCCTAATTGAGCCAAAAAAATCATTTCTTTGTCTGAATAATTCTTTGTATATAATGGGGCATTTCCTGTTTTGGGATTTATATAATGAAGCCATAAATCGTCGCTGATTAGCCCCTCTTTTTTTGCAATGTCATAAACATAAGTTCCAGGATATATCGTCAGAGCATTAATGCCTATCCAGTCTGGTCTTGTTTCTTTTATTAATTCGAAAGTTTCCCAGGTGTCTTCTGGAATTTCTTCCAAAGAACCTATGATTAAAAAGAATTTTAGTTCAATTCCAATCCTTTTTGTTAAAGCAGAAGCTCTTTTTATTCTCTCAATTGTTATATTCTTTCCAATAGCTCTTAAGACTTTATCAGAGCCTGCTTCTGCTCCATATTCAATCAGATCACAACCCGCTTTTTTTAACATTTTTAGCATTTCTTCGTCAACAGTATCCACTCTTGCCTGTATCCTGAATTTGATAGGCAGCTTATTTTTGATTACTAACTCACAAAATCTCATAACTTTTTCTTTTTTAAGAGTGAATAAATCATCGGCAAATCTGATATAATCAATTCCATATTCCTTATTTAACTGTTTAACCTGTTCAAACAACTTTTCAGCAGAGGTACTTCTTACTTTTTTTCCCCAAGCCAGAGTTGTTTCGCAGAACTTACATCCCATAGGGCACCCTCTTGAAGTTGTTACTAAAGTTGTTTGCTTCACATTTTTAACATCAGGAGGCAGAGGGTATTCTTTCATAGGGAATAAATCATAAGCAGGAAGAGGAAGGTTTTCTATACTCTCAATGAAGCATCTGGGAAGATTAATTTTTACCTCTTTCCCCTTTCTGAAGGAGATTCCTAAAATTTTATCTATGGATTTTTTGTTCTTTATTGCCTTGATTAATTCGTACAAGGTTTCTTCTCCCTCTCCTCTGACAACAATGTCAATAAACTTATAATTTTCCAGCAATAATCTGTCTAAGAAAGTAGCATGCAATCCCCCGATTATTGTGATGATTTCAGGATCTCTTTTTTTAATTTCTTCTAATGTTTTTAAGGCGGAATATCTATTTTCTGTTAAGCAACTGACTCCTATTATCTTTGCTCCGGATTTAATGGCTTCTATGGCTGTTTTTTCAAAATTCCATCCTTTTATAGGAGCATCTATGACTTGTGAGGATATTTTTCTCTCTCTTAGATAAGCTGCTAAACACGCAATTCCCAAAGGAACTCCAGACATAGGAAATTTGCTTGTTGTTTTTTTATCTAAAGGAGGATTAATCAAACAAATGTCATTCATAGAATTTTTCTAATCTCATTTATTTTTAAAGATTTATTCACTCTTTTTTTTATATTGGTAATTAAAAAACCATCTAACTCATCATCGTTTGGGTAGCCGTGCATGGCTTTGAATTGCTCCTCTTCTGAATTTTGATAAAAATTTGGAAAAAAGTATTTTCCCTTTTCTACATAAAATACAATCTCCCCATATTTTTTATCGAATGGAATTTTATATTTCTTGGCAGTTTTTTTATCCAGTATTTTTATCTCTTTAATTTTAGATAACCTTTCTAAAACCTCTTTTTTAGCCTCTTCATTGCTAAACCAAAAAGAAGCAGTAGTTCCTGCAATGAAAAAGAGATAATCTTTTCTTTTAGGCAAAATATCTTCCAAATTTATGTAATCTGTAATATCAGCAAATCCGTGGTCTCCCCAGATAATAATTCTTCCTTCAGGGTTTTCTTCTAAGAACTCATTTACATATCTTCTCATTATTTTGTCTATGCTTAACAAAGAATTTTTTGCCTGTATGCTTCTCTTGCCAAACTTATGCAGGGTTTTATCTACAGACATTAGTTGGGTATAGTATATTTCTTTATTTTTCTCTTTGGTCAGCCTATCAAGTCTTTCTTCATCAGATTCATATCTGAAGATTATTTTTCTTTTTTCTTTTTCATTTTTTGTAATAAAAAAAGGCCATTTGTAAAAAGAAAAGTTCTTATTTTGAAAATAAGGCAGTTTCCACAATCCCTGTTTAACACTGGAATCAAAATATTTTAGTTTGTTTGCAGGAATATTGTGCAACGCAGAGATATAAGTCCTTTTATTTAAAAATTGGAGAATTGCTCCAAGATAAGTTCTTAATTTTTTGTTAAATGAAAGAAATCTTAAAATAGAATTATTAAATATAGAATCTGCTGATTTTGAAAATTCCAGCCAAATTCCATTTTCCTGTGGCGTATCTGCTCTAAAAAAACTGTATTCCACACCAGTAAATGCAAAAAAGGTTTTTAAAACACTTAAATTATTTTTAATCCCAAAATTGTATAAAAAAGGAGTATTTTCTTCTGAAATTAAGTCATATCCTAATCCGTCAATGCAGATTATCAATTTTTTCATCGAATTTTTTGAAGAAAAAACGCTATATAAGCATTTGCATAATCGATAGTTATTTCCTCCCAATCTTTTCCATTTACAGGATAAACAAGCGACAAGATATCCTTTCCCTTTGATAATTCTCTTTCGTCTATCTTGTTTTCTTCTTTTATTGTGCTGATTAGATAAATCAGCGACGAGAAAATTACTAAATCTGGAGATGACTTTCTTGTCTTAAATTCTATGGACAATCTTTTTAATCTTCTATTATACAGATGTCTAAACCAAAATGGAACAAGGAGATATCCAATACTCTTATCAAACCAATCCACCCCTCTTACTTTAAATTTTTTCATTACTTTTATATACGGACTATAGAATTCTCTTTTCATATTCGATATCGCTTTGGATAATTCTTCTATTGTTTCTATTTTTTTGTGCAGAAATCTGCTGAAAAAATATTTAGATACCTCAAGAATGTTTTTCTTGGCTATAAACCATTCTTTTTCAACATTGTTATTTGGAAGTTTTTCTGGATTTAATTTCCATTTGATAAATTGCTCAATCTTCTCAGTTAAATCTGGGATTTTATCACACAATTTTGGAAAATCTTTTCTATAGGTGTCTTTTAAGATATGCATGGATTTTTCATATCCAATTTCATACTTCTTGCTCAGCAATAAAAGAGAAGTGCAGCAAGCAGCATATGCCTGCTGGATTATATATGTCAAGAACTCTTCCTCGTGCTTTTTATCTAAAGAATAATATTCAATCATCTGGCTCATTCTATCGAGTAAGAGTTTTGCTCCTTCAGACAAAGGAATATCCCTTAAACTGTAATTGGGAATCGAGTATCTCGGGTCTTTCCCATATAAAATTCTTGAATTGTTCTTGAGTTCATAAGTTCTTATTCTTGGAAGCATTTTCCTTAAATCTTCTGCAGAGTTTATCTTCAAATCAATATAAAAATTATTTTTCATTTTCTGGTTTTCTTTTTTGAATGGATAGAAATTAACAATCCCTTTATATCCTAATTTTTCTGATATCTGTATAGAGATTTTGTCTATGTCTTCTTTGCTAATTTTTGTTTCGCTGATAACCTGAATGTCGTAGTCATTATACGGGAAAATTTTTCCTTTTTCTATTTTTACAGCCCCCTCTCCTCTTGAAAACCCGCCTGTTAAAATTATGCTCTCCACATTTGTTATTCTATTTAAAATTTCTTTGCAGATAATTTTCATGTCTGATTCTATTTTCTTGTCTCCTGCTTCAGAGGTAGTGTATTTTATCATGTTTTATCTCACTAAAAATTAAAAAGTAAATTATTAAATGTTTTCATAAATCTTCTGAATTGTTTTATTCTCTAATTAATATAATAATCTACAAAATAACCCCAAAGTTTAAATACATACTAATTTTAGTATAAAAATAGTATAAAATGGATAAAAAGGGGAAGACGAAGCTTTCTGTATTGATTATTTTACTTTTAATAATTAGTTTTTCATTGTATTTTGTTCTTGCAGCTCCCACAGACAACACCAAGAGTTATGATTCTGTAACTAAAACTGTAACTATCAGTAATGGAGCAATTGAGGTAGCAAAAATAAGATTGAATACTCCGCAGATATACAATGTAATAAGAGGAAAAGACAGATTAGTTGCTGAATTTACAATAGAAAATTATGCTGATATTTCTAATGTTTTCAATGATATGGAATTCTATGATGTTAAAAATAATATGAAGTCATTTAGTAGAGAGTTTAGGTATAAATATAAAACATATTACAATATTGAAGTTCCTGATTATGAAACAGTTTGTAAAGAAAGATTAAGTGTTAATGGAAGTATAGAAAAATATGATTGTGTTCAAAATCAGACAGGAACACATACTGAACAGAGATTTACATGGAATAGCCTCAACAAAGATGCCACACTTCTTTCTGGAAGCATAACTCTAGGAATATTTACAGATGTCCTTCCTAATGAAAGAGTTGAATGGATACCAACCCTTTATGGAGTAAAAATTACAGAATGGGCAGAGTGGATAGAAAGTCTGAATAATG